>JAPLSZ010000255.1:2432-10777 GCA_026398385.1 Kiritimatiellota bacterium
GCGGCTTGCTCGTGGCCTGCGGCCGTTCCCTGCACCCAACGTCTTATATTCCCACTCGCCGGCGCGGCGAGTGGCCCTGAGCAAGTGATCCCGAGCAAGCCTGGCGCAGCGAGGGAGAACGCGTCGATGGGCCATTCGACAGGAAAGCTTTTCTATGTCCGACTGCCTTGGTAGGCTCGCTATATGCCCGCTTGGTTCTACATCCTGCGCTTGAAATCCGGCGCTCTTTACCCTGGGGCTACGACCGATTTGGAGCAGCGCTGGCATGATCATGTGACTGGCGCTGCCTGTCGCACTACCAAGATTGACCCCCCAACCGCGCTGGTTTACCACGAGCAGTTCGAGACCTTCCCGCAAGCCCGTCGGCGCGAAGCCCAGGTCAAGCGCTGGAGCGGAAAGAAAAAAGAGGCGCTGGTTGCCGGCGACCTCGGGCTGCTCATGAAGCTGGCTGTTTCTCACGATCACAATCCCTGAATCGCTGCGCTCGAATTCCAATGGCGCCTCCGTCACGCGCTCGGCACAGCCACGCGAGGACCTTATGAAATGAAGATCGCTTGGGCCTTGTTCGCGACCTGTATTGTATTAGCTCGCAAATTCACTGTATTCCCGCGCAGTTGCGGCGTAATCTGCGGGACATGATCATCACCGCAGACGTTTTCGCCGCCTACCTCAAGTGCCCGACGAAGTGTTTCCTTCGGGCGCACGGTGAAGCCGGATCGGGGAATGAGTACGCGGATTGGGTCCATACCGAGAGCGAGACTTACCGCGCGGAAGGACTCCGGCGACTCACGGCGGGGCTCACTCCCGACGACTGCGTCACCGGCGCGAGCGTCTTGGAGAGCCTCAAGACTGCCAAGTGGCGCGTGGCCACGGATGTGGATGCGCGCTCGCAGAACCTGGAATCCCGGATACACGCGGTTGAGAGAATCCCGGCCGAGGGACGCGGAAGATCGGCCCAATTCATCCCGGTGCGATTCGTCTTCACCAACAAGTTCAGCAAGGATGACAAGCTGCTCGTGGCTTACGACGCACTGGTTCTGTCAGAAACGCTGGGCCGGCCGGTCAGTCTCGCGAAGATCATCCACGGAGACGACCATGCCACGCTAAAGGTGAAGACCGCGGGACTGAGAAGCCGAGTGAGCAAACTCACCGAGAAGGCCGCGACGTTACTTTTCGCCGACATCGCGCCCGACCTGGTGCTGAATCGGCATTGTGGGGAGTGCGAGTTCCACACGCGATGTCGGCCGAAGGCGATCGAGAAGGACGACCTAAGCCTCTTGTCCGTCATGTCAGAGAAAGAACGCAAGAAACTGAACAGCAAAGGCATTTTCACGGTCACGCAACTCTCCTACACCTTCCGGCCGCGCCGGAGACCGAAGCGCCTCAGAGACAAGCGGGAAAAGTACTACCACTCGCTAAAGGCACTCGCGATTCGGGAGAAAAAGGTCCATATCGTTGGCACCCCGGAATTGAAGATTGAAGGCACCCCCGTCTAAAGGCATTTGCCAAACTGCGTGACGTTATTGCCGGGACATGTACGACCAAGGGCCTTGAGGAATACCTCGCCCTTCTGAGTGTCTGCCAAACGTGCAAATACCAGGGCTTGGACTTCCTCGACTTCCTGCGTTCGGGCGAGAAGGACATCGCGGTGTTCGCTCAATCGAGGCGCAGAGGCCGGAGTACGGTGCCGGCTGCTGCTCTCAGGGCAGAGCAGGCAGCGCCGCGACCGTAGCACAGATCGCGACCCGAATGGCCATCGGCAACGGCGGTCAGGGCGATTTGGACCTGTTGGACCTTCCTTCCCGGTCGCGTCCCGTTGGCTGGGCGGGCCACTTCGGGCCATTTGCGGGCCACTCGGCTGGCCCGCAATCCAAAAGCCCTATTCCTGCATTGTTCGCGCACTATTCGTGCACGGCGACTGCCGGCAAGATATGTGCGAGCAAAGCGATGGGGCTCAAACCTGGCGCATCGCCTCTCTTGGTGCGCGGCGCTATTTGTTGCGCGGGAATTGGTTATCTGGCTCATGATTCGGCTCATTCGGTGAGCCAGATGCCTGATACCATGCGTTTCTACCAGACCTGCGCCGAATCAGAAGTCCGCTACTTACGAGACCGGACAGATCCCGTTTGGCAGTCGCGGGTGAACAACCTGCCAGACAGACATACTCCTGCCGTGTCACGCGACCGTCTAGCCCGGCTTATTCATGAAGCATGAACAAGCCGCCCTTCGGGCTTCGACTCCGGCCCGCCAAACCGGGCCTGCGCTCAGGGTTAGCCCTGAGCCGTTCGACGGGCTCACGGTCCCAGGCCCGCAGCGGTGGGGCCAAGGTCCCGAGCTTGTCGAGGGACAAGGTGCGAAGCACCGCGTCGGGCGGCCATCAGGCCGCCCATCAGGCGGATTATGAATGAATGCGTAGCGTTCATGAATAATCCGGGCTAGGCGAACACGATCGAGCGCCATCTTCTGTCGGGGATTCAGTTCAGAAGGTGGCAACGACTTCTCCGAGGCCTAAATTTCTTCTGCGCTTCTCGCTCATGGCAAGCCACTTTCTACGCAGTCTACGGCCACTCGACCTGCTATGCGTTTCTTCGTTTACATCCTCCAGATGGAAGATGGGCGTCTGTATGTTGGCCATACCAACGCGCTGAGTCGTCGGCATGGCGAGCATGAGCGCGGCAAGGGCTGCCGCACCACCGGCATTTTTGGTGCCGGCAAGATCATTCATGTCGAGGAACACGCCGACCGCCTGACGGCCGTCCGCCGGGAACGGCAAATCAAGGGGTGGACTCACGTAAAGAAATTGGCTCTGGCCAAAAAGAACTTGGCCGGATTACACGAACTGGCGAAACGCCGAGGCGGATAAAGCCCGGCCGGAGACCTCAACTCATGGCATGAATGATCTCGACCCTCCCAAGGGCCGCGTTGATCAGGAGGAATTCGCCATTTTCCCAAAGCCCGCCGCCACGCAGCCCAAGCTGATCCTCCACGCGACCCTCGCGGACGGAGAAACCGCGCACCAGAAATTCGAGAACGCCAAAGTTCCTGATCATACTAAAGGCTGAAGACCGCAGACATCCGAATCTCTCCTCTTGAAATCGGCACCCGGGTGTGCTACAAGCGGCGTGTGGCCTGTGGCGGGGTACCGAAGTGGTTAAACGGATCAGACTGTAAATCTGACGGCGCAAGCCTTCGTAGGTTCGACTCCTACCCCCGCCACCATTCACCATGGAACGGTTGACGCTGTAGCTGATCGCACGTCTCGACCCGCGACCCGGGGTGTACATACTCCGTGGGCAGAATGGGTTGCAGTATACCGGCTGTGACCGCGATTTGCCCGCGCGTTTGCGCGATCATGCGCGTCGGCGTTGGCTTTCGCCGGGTCGGAGACCCGGCTTGCAATAATCTTATCGCCAGCAGCGCCCCTACGTGACCTATTACCCCCTGGGGTTCCTGTCGCTTGCATTATTTCCAAAAGATGGTATAAAAAAATCTACGTTTCCACAAACCGTAAGCATTCGTCGCCATGGACCGATAAGGAATAATGATGAATTCACCCGAGGCCGCTGTGCCCGTCGCGAGGAAACCATCCATGCACAAAATCATTAATGACCTGGTGCAACTCCAGGAACTAATGGTCGCGCGTTCGCAGCAGGTGGCCTCCATGCCGGACGCCCGCCTGACGCAGCTCGAGGAGGCGATTCGAACCCTGTTTCAATCGCTGCCGCCGGAGGTCGCCCTGCGCTTCAAGCGCATTGAGGAACGCAACCCGCTGGCCATCGTACCGGTGGCCAACGGCATCTGCTCCGCCTGTGGCATGGCGCTGCCGGTCAGCCTCGTGCATGACATCCATGCGGCCGATCGTCTCCACCAGTGCCCCAACTGCGCCCGGCTGCTGTACTACCGCGCGACCTATGCCAGGCGCATCCTCAAGCCGGCCGCCCGGCGCGGCACAGCGCCCAAGGTGAGCATTGAGCGGTTTTCGTCGGAGGAGCTGATGATCCCGCAGCTGGCCTCCGCCGGGCGCGATGACGTGATCCGGGAGCTGTGCATGAAAATGGAGGTCGAAGGCTTTGTGGACAACGGCAGCCGGCTGTTCGAGGAGGCGCTCAAGCGCGAGGCGATCGTCAGCACGGCCGTAGACTACTCGCTCGCCTTTCCGCACGTCCGTGGCGTCGAGGGCGGCGGCCTGACGCTCGCCCTGGGCCTGCATTCCAAGGGCCTCAAGTTCGGCGGCCCGTCGCGCCTGCTGACCAAGATCATTTTCTTCATGGTCATCCCCACGGCCGCCAGCGCGTTTTATCTCAAGCTGCTGGCGGGCCTGACGCGGACCTTCGAGAAGGAGGAAAACCGCAAGAAGCTGATCGAGGCCGACACGCCGGAGAAGCTCTGGAAGACCCTGGTCAAATTGACCAAGAACACCATTCTGTAGCGCCGCCATGCCGCCGCCCGGAAATCCGGCCACACACCCGCCGCGGGGTTCCGTGGCGCGCCGCGCCGCAGGGGTGGCGGCAGCGCTGGTGCTGTCCGGCCTGGGGGCCTGTTTCTTTGGCGCCTTTCATCGGAGCATCACCGGCTTCTACCGCATCGGCGATGTCCGCCCGCCGCCGCCCGCGTTGGCCGGGCGCGACGCGATGATCTATCCCCGGCAGGCCGGCTACGACGGCCAGTATTTTCTCGTGCTGGCGCTGGATCCCTGGCTGCGCCAGCCCGGTACAACAGCCGCGTTGGATCATCCGCAATACCGCTGCCGGCGCCTGTTATTCCCGCTGTTGGGCCGGCTGGCGGCCCTCGGACAGCCCGCGGCCGTGCCCTATGCACTGCCACTGCTCAACGCGCTGGCGGCCATCCTGCTGGTCTGGGTCGCCGCCCGCTACCTGGAGCGCGGCGGGGCGAGCGGCTGGAATGCTTTGTTCATGCTGGGCATTCTCGGCGTCTGGGAAGTGCTCATGCTGACCACCGCCGACCTGCTTGCCAGCCTTTGCCTGGTGGCGACGCTTTACGCCCTGCGCTGCGAGCGGCCCGCCACCGCAGCGCTGACGCTGGCGCTGGCGTGTCTTACCCGCGAGGTGATGCTGCTGGTCTGGCTGGTGCTGCTGGCCGTCAGTCTGCCGGAGCGGCGCTGGCGCCGCTGGGCGTGGCTGCTGACCGCGGCGGCGCCCGCCGCGGCGTGGAACCTGTACGTGCTGAGTACCGTCCCGCCCGGCGTGGGGCAGTTGGGCGAACGGCTGTTCTTTCAAACGCCGCTGGCGGCCGTGACGACCACCGTCGCCCGGTTGGCCGCCGGCGGCTGGGGCGCCAAGAACCTGTTCGAGATATACGCCTTCGCGCTGCTGCCCCTGGCGTTGATCGCTTTGCTGGCCGCGGCCAGCCTGGCCCGTCGCCGGCCCGAGGCGCGGCTGATTGGCGGCTATGCCCTGCTGCTGGCTGTGATGTTCGGCACGGCCATGCCGTCGTTCTTCTGCTACTATATTGACTACAACCGCGTGTTTATGGACGTCTACATTCTGTTGGTGCTCAGCCTCGCTTTCACCCCGTGGCGCCGGCTGACGCAAGGGGTACTGGCGCTCGCCAGTGTCGCCGCCGCCGCCTATGCGGCCGCCTATGCGGCGGGGCTGATTTAACCGGCCGGCGGCTTCTGCGCGCTGCGGCGCTTGACCCGCAGTTCCGGATGTTCGCCGGTGACAAAGCTGTTGGGCGGCACGCTTTCCATCAGGAACACGTTGCCGCCGATCGTCGAGCCGCGACCGATGACCGTGTCGCCGCCGAGGATGGCGGCGTTGGAATAGATCACCACGTCGTCTTCCACCGTCGGATGCCGCTGGACGTGCTTGATCGGGCGCCCGTGCCGGTCCAGCGGGAAGCTTTTTGCGCCCAGCGTCACGCCCTGCTAGAGCTTCACGCGGTTGCCGATGTGCGGCGTCTCGCCGATCACCACGCCCGTGCCGTGGTCAATGAAAAAGCCGCGGCCTATTTTCGCGCCGGGATGGATGTCCACGCCCGTTTGCGCGTGCGTCCACTCGCTCATGATCCGCGGCACAATCGGCACCGCCAACCGGTACAGCTCGTGCGCCAGCCGGTGCGACGCGATCGCCAGCAGCCCCGGATACGCGAGCTGCACCTCGGCGTAGGTCAGCGCCGCCGGATCGCCCTCGTAGGCCGCGCGCACGTCCTCGATCAGCATCGCGCGCACGTCCGGCAGCCGGCCATAGAACGCGTGCATGACGCGCACGGCTTCCCGCCGCGCATTGGAGCGCTTGGCTGGGCGCTCGCGCCGGGCCGCTGCGCCCAGCCAGCGGAAGGGTATGGCTCGCTCGATCTCCGGCCGCAGCAGCCGCCAGGTTTCGCTCAGCCGCCGCACCAGGAAGATGCCCAGTTCGTCTCCCGTCACGGGCCCGGCGGACATTTTGCCGGGGAACATGATGTCGATCAGCGTCCGCAGCGCCTCGACGATCGGCGCTGGATTCGGGTAATCGGTCAGCAGGCTTTCCGGGCGGTCACCGTCCTTCGTCGCAAACAGCGGCAGCAGCGACCGCGCCGTCCGGCACAGGCTGTATTCCATGTCCGTCGCCAGGCACTGCGCCTGTTTTTTGTGTTTCATCGCGTTCTCCTGTAAAGCTGCGGCGACAAACTACTCCACCCGTCAGCCTTTTCCAAGCTCGGAGAGGCCTGCTCATGGACCATCCGGCGTGCCGAGGAATGGGTCAAATAGGGGCGCAGTCTTGTGCTACGAAGTCAGCAAAGTTGGAAGCGACCACAGACACCACGGCAGCGCACAGCAAAACGCGCCAGCAGAAGTGCTCACGCGTCCGCGCGCCAACTCCACCCCGCGCTATGGCGCGGTGACCGCGCTTGACCAGGGAGCCGCCGGCGTCGGGGCGGCCGGGACGGCTGACGGAACGAAGGGCGCGGGGGTAACCGGGACAGGCGCGGGTGGCGGCGGGGCCGCGGGCGCCACGGTCGGGCCGGGCGCGGCGGACGCCACCCCATCTTTTTTCTCCAGCGCCTCGAACACGAGCATGGCGCGGCCGGCACCGGCGGTGTCGGAGGCGGTGAGGGCAAACTCCGCCAGCCGCCACGGCGGCCGGCTGCTTTCGGCGGCGGCCAGCAGCCGGGTGAGATCTTCCATCCGGACGTCGTCCAGCTTGACCGCCGCGCGGCGCAGCGTCCAGCCGGCGGCGGCTGGAATGGATTCGCGCAGCCGGATGGCCGGCGGCGCGCCGGCGATGTTTTTCGCGGCGAGCTCCGCCAGCGGGGTGGGCTGGTGGGTGCGCAGGTCCTCGAACTTCTGCACGGCCAGCTGATCGGACCGCCAGCCGGCTTCCAGCCGGCGCAACTGGTCCAGGTCGGCGGCGCGGCGGCGGATGCGGCGCAGGTCGTCGGACAGGGTGCTGAGCGTGGCGAGCGCGAGCAGCGTCCCCGCCGCCACGGCCAGCAGGGCCGCGCCGGCCAGCCACGGGACGTGGTTCGCCGTGCGGCTGACCACGGGCTGTATGTCGCCGCGGAGCGCCACCGGAACCCCTGGCTGTAGCTCGCTCATCGGGCGCGGCTTCCTTTCAGCGTAAAGCGGATGATTTCATCGGCCCCGGCCTCTTCGAGGGATAACTCGACGGCATAGCCGAGGTTGCGCAGGCTGGCGGCGAGCGGATCGCACCGGTTCCAATCGCTCGTGGCGCCGTGGAGGATGAGCGCCTTGCCGTCGTGCGAGAGGGAGTCCAGCGTCAGCCGGTTCTGGCGCGCGGCGGTGAGCACGGCGGCCAGATCGTGGCTCAGTGCGGGCCGGAAAGCGGCCAGGAACGGCTGGACTTCCACGGCCTGTTTTTTCAGCGCGCGCTGGACGGTGAGCACTTCCTGGCCCCCATCCACGCGGGTGGTGCAGGCCAGTTGCTGCGCCAGCGCCGTCAGTTCGCTCTGGACCGCGGTCAGGCGGTGCTGCCGCCAGCCGCGCCAGCCGACACTCAGCCCGCCAAGGAGCAGGCCGGCCAGCAGGGCCGCGCGGGCGGCGCGGTGGCGTCCGCGGGCGCGCTGTTGCAGGATCGCCGCATGAATCAAATCGCCGCACCGCAGGTTGCAGGGCAGCGCGCCCGGCCGCACCAGGCGTCCAGCCGCCGCGCGCGCCAGGAACGTCGCCGGTTCGCTCACCGCTGCAAAGGTGATGGCCCCGGGCGCGCTGATGACCTTCTGCAGGGCCGTCAAGGACTCCGGATCCAAGGCGCCGGGACCGGCCCACAGCCACTGGAGGGCGCCGACGGGCGACGACGTCGGCAGCGCCGCGTGCAGAACCTGGTTGATCCGGCCGGCCCACTGGCGTAGCGCCGGCGCAGCGGCGTCGCCGAGTTCCTCCGCGC
>JAPLSZ010000246.1 GCA_026398385.1 Kiritimatiellota bacterium
ACGGTGAAGACGCCATGCGGGCGGAGTTCGAGCGGCTGGGGCCCCTGATGAAGTCAGGCGGATTCATCCCCAGCGTCGATCACCAGACACCTCCCGGGGTCTCGCTGGAGAATTACCGCATCTACCTTCGTCTGCTGAATGAATACATGCGTTAGAAAGAAGGAGAAACCTGACCCGTGAAACCCGTGGGCTCTGGAGGGTGCCGCTTCCAATCCGCGCTTTGATGAACCATCAACTTAATTGAGAATGAAAGATATGAAAGAAACAAAAGAAATGAACGAAACCACAACGAGAACCCACGCTATCATGAATGCGCGAGGAGGGTGTTCGGTGCGCCGCCTTGCGGCCTATCTGATTGCCGCCGCCGCGATGCTGTCCTGCATCCCGGTCATTCCTGCCGCCGACCTGGGTGTTGACGGTTTGCGTTGCGAATATCTTGACAACCCTATGGGAATTGATGTCACCAAGCCGCGGCTGAGCTGGAGGATGGAGGATTTGAAATCCGAAATCCGAAATCCGAACGCGACGAGAGCGCTAGCGAACTCGGAAAATGCCGGCGAACCGAGCGGAGCGAGATCGATGGCGTCACGAAGCCGCGGCTGAACTGGAAGATAGAGGTTAGAGATCAGAAGTCAGCGGTCAGAGGGCTGAAGCAGACGGCGTATCAGGTGCTGGTGGCCTCGACCCCGGAGTTGCTCGCCAAGGATCAGGGTGATCTCTGGGACAGCGGCAAGGTGGCTTCGGACGAGAGCATCCAGGTGGAGTATGCCGGCAAGCCGCTGGAATCACGAACACGCTGCCACTGGAAAGTGCGCGTCTGGGACCAGGACGGGAAGGCATTGCCCTTCAGCGCGGCGGCGTGCTGGGAGATGGGCTTGCAGAAACCGGAGGACTGGCGGGCGAAATGGATCGAATTCACCCCCGCGCCTAACAATCGGGCCGCCGCCTTTGCCGATGCGCAGTGGATCTGGTTTCCCGAGGGCAATCCGGCCGAGCGCGCGCCGGCGGGCGAGCGGTTCTTTCGTCATCCCGTGACCTTGCCGGTCGGCGCGAAAATCAAGCGGGCCCAATTCATTCTAACCGCGGATGATCAGTTTGTGCTGTTCGTGAACGGCAAGGAAGTTGCCAAGAGCAGCGGTCTGAAAGACGCCTGGCGACAGGCCGTGACGATTGATCTGAAAAACAAGCTGGCGCCGGGCACGAACCTCATTGCATTGGCGGCGACGAACACGGAACCGAGCCCGGCAGGATTCATCGGGCGACTGGAGATCGATGTGGAAGGTGCCGCGCCGGTGGTACTCCAAACCGACCGCACGTGGAAGGTGGCCGACAAAACATCGGGCAACTGGCAGTTGGCGACATTCAATGACAAGGATTGGCCGGTGGCCAGGGAAATTGGCAAGTACGGGAGCGCCCCGTGGGGCAATTTCCTGAACTCCGACGAAGCGCCCGTGTCCTGCCCCGCCCTGCGCAAGACCTTTGCCCTAACAAAACAGATCAAGTCCGCCCGCGTCTATGTCACGGCACTGGGCCTCTATGAGTTGCGTCTCAACGGCCAGCGTGTCGGCGATCACGTGCTCGCGCCGGAGTGGACGGATTACCGGAAGCGCGTGCGTTATCAGGTGTACGATGTGACGCCGTTGGTCAAACCGGGCGCAAACGCCATCGCGGCGTTGCTGGCCAATGGTTGGTACTGTGGCCATATCGGCAATGGCGGCCATCGGTTTTACGGCCAGCGACCGGCGCTCCTGGCGCAACTTGAAGTCACCTGCGCCGACGGCTCCGTCGAGCGGATCGTCACCGACACCTCGTGGAAAGGCCACGCCAGCCCGATCATGTCCTCGGATTTCATGCTTGGCGAAGATTATGACGCGCAGCAGGAGATCAAAGGGTGGGATAGGCCGGGCCTTGACGACACGGCTTGGCAAGCCGCCACGGCGCGTGATGAAACGCCGCGCCCGCTGGAAGGTCAGGTGGCAGAGCCGGTGCGAGTCGTCGCCGAACTCAAGCCGAAAACTCTCAAGGAGCAGGCGCCGGGCCGTTGGATCTTCGATCTCGGCCAGAACATGGTCGGCGTCGTGCGTCTCAAGGTCGCGGCTCCGGCCGGCACCAAGGTGGCCCTCCGGCACGCCGAGATGCTCAATCAGGACGGCACGCTCTACGTCACCAACCTGCGCGGCGCGCCCTCGATTGATCATTACACCTGCAAGGGCGGTGGTGAAATCTGGCAACCGACGTTCACGTTCCACGGATTCCGCTATGTTGAAGTGACCGGCCTGACCGAAAAACCGACCACCGACACCGTGACCGGCATCGTGATCGCATCCGACACACCGCCTGCCGGGCAGTTCGCCTGTTCCGATTCGCGCATCAACCAGCTTCAATCCAACATCCAGTGGGGCCAGCGCGGCAACTACCTGAGTGTGCCCACCGACTGCCCGCAACGCGACGAGCGGCTCGGCTGGATGGGCGATGCCCAGGTGTTCGTTCAAACCGCCACCTGTAATGCCGACGTGGCGGCCTTCTTCACCAAGTGGCTGGTGGACGTGGACGATGGGCAGTCCCCCGACGGCGCATTCTTCGACGTGTCACCCGCGACGAGCGGTAACCACGGCACTCCCGCATGGGCTGATGCGGGGGTCATCTGTCCGTGGACCATCTATCTAGCATACGGCGACAAGCGGCTGCTTGAAAAGCATTTGCCATCCATGATTAAATGGATAGAATGGTGCCGCGTGCACAGCACCAACCTGATTCGAGACAAGGACCGTGGCGGTGACTATGCCGATTGGTTGTCGCAAGGCGCCGACACGCCCAAGGAGGTGATCGGCACGGCGTATTTTGCCTATTCGACGCATCTGGTGGCCAAGGCCTGCAAGGTTTTCGGCAAGATCGAGGAAGCGGCGAAATACGAGGCGCTCGTCCAGGATATCAAGTCGGCGTTCAACAAGAAGTATGTCGCTGCCGACGGGCGCATCGCTGGCAACACCCAGTGCGTCTATGCGATGGCACTCAAGTTCGAGTTGCTGCCGGATGCGCTCAAGGCGAGGGCCGCCCAGTATCTTGAGGACGATATCAAGGCGAAAGGCTGGCATCTATCCACTGGATTTGTTGGGGTGAGTTATCTGCTTCCTGTGCTAACCGAGGCCGGCAAGACGGACACGGCATACAAGCTCCTGCTACAGGACACCTTTCCCTCATGGCTCTTTTCTGTGAAACAGGGTGCCACGACCATTTGGGAACGCTGGGATGGATGGACGCCAGATCGCGGATTCCAAGATCCGGGCATGAATTCATTCAATCATTACTCGCTCGGCTCGTGCGGCGAATGGCTCTTCGCGTCACTCGCCGGCATCGCCTTCGATCCACAACTTCCCGGATACAAACACATCATCTGCAATCCCCATCCCGGCGACGGCATCTCATGGGCCAACGCCAACTACGAATCCATCCACGGCAAAATTGCCAGTAGCTGGAAAACAGACGCCGGCCAGTTCAACTGGAGCGTCACCATTCCCGCCAACACAAGCGCCACGATTTATGTGCCCACAAAAAATGCCGCCGACGTGACCGAGTCTGGCAAACCCGCCGCCCAAGTTGCGGGGTTGAAGTTTCTCCGCATGGAAAACACCACCGCAGTCTTTGCCGCGGGCTCAGGCATCTATCAGTTTCAATCCACTCTCCCCTAAACCTCAATTTATGAAAATTGGACTCTTCGGCATCGGACTCGACACCTACTGGCCTCAATTCGCCGGTCTCAAGGAACGACTGGAAGGCTACTTGCAGCGCGTCGAGCAGAAACTCACGCTCCCTGACGTGGAGGTCGTCAACCTCGGCCTCATCGACACCGCGGAGAAGGCAGTGGTCGCAGGTCATCAGTTCCGCCAAGCCGACGTGGACCTGATCTTCCTGCATGTCACCACCTACGCGCTTTCGTCCACCGTATTGCCGGTGGTGCGGCGTGCCAAGGTGCCGGTCATCATTCTTAATCTCTCGCCTCTGCCGGCGATCGATTACGAATGGTTCAACGCGCTAGGCGACCGCACGCAGATGACCGGCGAGTGGCTGGCCCATTGCACGTCCTGCCCGGTGCCGGAAATCGCCAACGTCTTCAACCGCGCCCGCATTCCGTTTCATCAAATCACCGGCATGTTGGAGGACGACCCGGAGTGCTGGCGCGAGGTGGCCGAGTGGGTCGATGCGGCGCGCGTGGCACACATCATGGAACACAACCGCATGGGCGTGATGGGCCACTACTACTCGGGGATGCTGGACATCTACTCCGACCTTACCCAGCAATGCGCGAGCTTCGGCGGCCACGTCGAGATCATCGAGGTGGACGAACTCGCCGCGCTGCGCACCGAGGTGAACGATGCGGACATCCACGATCGCGTCGCGCACTTCGGTGAGGCGTTTGACGTGCAGCCCGACTGCCCGCAGACCGAATTGGAGCGTGCCGCGTGGACCTCGGTCGCGCTGGACCGGCTTGTCGGGCAACACCGGCTCGGTTCGCTGGCATACTACTACATGGGCACCGGCAATCCGGCCAACGAGGACGCCATCAGCTCCATCATCCTCGGCACATCGTTGTTGACCGCACGGGGCGTGCCGGTCGCCGGTGAGATGGAGATCAAGAACGTGCAGGCAATGAAGATCATGGATAGCTTCGGCGCGGGCGGCTCGTTCACGGAATACTATGCCATGGACTATCGGGACGACGTCGTGCTCATGGGCCACGACGGTCCCGGCCACATTGCCATCGCACAGGGCAAGACCAAGGTCCGCCCGCTGGCGGTCTATCACGGCAAAGTCGGCCGCGGCCTTTCCGTGGAGATGTCGGTCAAACACGGCCCGGTGACGCTGCTTGCGGTGGTGCAAACCGCCGACGGCCGGCTCCAACTGCTCGTGGCCGAAGCCGAATCGGTTCCCGGCCCGATCCTGGAGATTGGCAACACCAACAGCCGCTACCGTTTCCCCACCGGTGCGCGGAAGTTCGTCGAATCATGGAATAGTCACGGTCCGGCACACCACTGTGCCGTAGGAACAGGGCACATCGCATCCAAAATTGCCAAACTTGGCGATTTGCTTGGCATGGATGTGGCAAAGGTCTGTTAGCATAGCTCGAATGAGAAACCGCCACATAAAGAAATTGAACACGAAAATCGAAATGCCCCACACGCGGGTAAGCGAGCGCCACGCCGCACCGGTTGTGGATGGTCGGTCGTGGATCGCCGTTGTCATTTCACTGGTGGCGGCGGCTGCCGCAATCACAGAAACGGCCGCGGCAGAGGCGGTGGCCATCAACCCGGGAACGCCATGGCCGGCGAACGACGCGCTCGACCGCACGCTGCCCACCGCGCCGGACGCCAAGCCGCCGCGGGCCGGGCGCACGGTAGGCATCTTTTATTTCCTAACACACAGTCATGACCGCGCCGATTTGCCTAACGACATTTCCAAGATTCTCCCCCAAGACCCGGACATTCTCCGCAAGCCGGACTCTCCGCTGTGGGGGATGGGAGGTTCCTATTACTGGGGACAGCCGCTCTACGGCTACTACAATTCCACGGACCCCTGGGTGTTGCGCCGCCATGCCAACTTGTTGGCCGACGCCGGACTCGACACCGTACCGTGAGGTTTATCTCAAACTCTGTGAGGTCTGGTCACAAGTGCGCAAAGATGGCGGTCGCACACCACAGATTTGCTTTATGGTCAACACTCAGGCCGGCGAGACCGCGCAGGAGATTTACCGCGACCTCTATCAGCCCGGGCTCTATCCTGGCCTGTGGTTCCGCTGGCTAGGTCGGCCGTTGATGATTTGCGATCCCGCGCAGGCCAGTCCCGAGGTGGTGAAGTTCTTCACCCTGCGGGCGGTGCACTGGCCCTTCACGCTCGTCAACACGCACAACGCATGGCATTGGGAGTCCACCTACCCGCAGGTATTTAGTTTCGATGACAACCCGGCACAACCGGAGCAGGTGAACGTGGCCGTGGCCCAGAACCTCCGGGCCGACGACGGCAAGGTGACCAACATGAGCGAAGGCAACGCGCGCGGTCGCAGCTTTCACCACGGCAAAAAGGATACCTCCCCCGGCGCGGTCAACCATGGTTACAATTGTGCGGAGCAATGGCAGCGGGCGCTTGAACTCGATCCGCCCTTTGTCATGGTCACCGGTTGGAACGAATGGACCGCTGGCAAGTACAGCCGCCCCGGTCTTCCCGTGGTGTTCGTGGATCAATTCGACCAGGAATACAGCCGCGATATCGAACCGGTCACCAGTTTGCATAACGACAATTATTACTATCAGTTGGTCGCCAACGTCCGCCGCTACAAGGGTGCGCCACCGCTGCCCCCGGCATCGCCGCCCAAGACCATCAACCTGGCCGGCGGCATCCAGCAGTGGGCGGATGTCGGCCCGGATTTCATCGACCATGCCTTCGACACCGACCACCGCGACTTCGGGCGGGGCGCGGTGCATTACGTCAACCAGAGCG
>JAPLSZ010000020.1:0-3406 GCA_026398385.1 Kiritimatiellota bacterium
GCTTGAGGGCCTAAGGCTGCCTTCTGGGGTGCATAAACCCGCCAAGGTTGAACTGCGTGTACATTAACTACGGTGGTGGCGATGTTGTACGGCGTAATATCCGGCTGCGGGAAGTCGAGATTTCGGAATTGCCGTAGTAATATATTTTCCTGTAATCTTACGCCGTGAGCCATAAGAAAAAAAGTCCGGGGCGCCCGCCCAAGTTCAATGAGGCGCGCCACCCCATCACGGTGACCCTGCCGGAGCGCACGCTCCAACAACTGGCGGCCATTCACGACGACCGCGCGCGGGCCATTGTCAAGGCGACCGAAACCACCACGCGGGTGCGCTCGGGGAAGGCTCCGCCAGTCGAAGTCGTGGAAGTGGCTCCTGGGCAGGCGGTGATTGTGGTCGGCCCGAGTCGGAGTCTGAGGCAAATCAACTGGTTGGGGTTGGTTGAAATCTCTCCGTCACGGTTCTTGCTGACCATCCCTACCGGGACCGCAATGGAAACGCTGGAAGTTGCCGTTGGCGATCTGCGCGAAAATCTGCCGCCGTCGGAGACCTATGAGCGCGACTTGCTGGCTGCATTGCACCACCTTTTGAGTTTGCGGCGTCGCCAGAAGGCGGTGAGCAAGGTGGAGATCCTGCTGGTGCGGCCGGAAGGCGTCCTGCCCGCCAAGGCCACTGCGTAATCCACCGGCGGGCCGGGGTCACCCATTAGCCCGGATTATTCATGAACGCTACGCATTCATTCATAATCCGCCTGATGGGCGGCCTGATGGCCGCCCGTCAGGCTTCGACGCGGTGCTTCGCACCTTGCTCAGGGCTAACCCTGAGCGCAGGCCCGGTTTGGCGGGCAAGCCGGGTTAGATGTTCCGGTCAAGCAACAAATATCCCTCCTCGCCGGTTTTTATCGGGGGGGGCATAGGGGTCCTTGCATTTTAGCAACCCCTTCCGCCTCTGCCGCTGCGGATGCACGTCCCCCTCACCCCAACATGTACCGTTCCCGCCTCCGCCCATTCCCCTCCCCGCGCCACTTCTCCAAGCATATCTCGCCCCCAATCCGGCGCGGTAGCGTAACGCTGCGGTCCGCCGGTGAATTTCCCAACCTTGGAAAAATCCTCGCCACGTTCTAAGATAGACCCGTGCGCTACGCCGCTGCCATCGTCCTGCTGCTGGGGTCCCTGCCGCTGCGCGGGCCCGGACAAACGAACGCGCCGCTTCCGCCGCGGGCGCCGCGCGCCTTCACCGTCATGACCCCGCAACTGCGCGCCACGCCGACCAACGCGCTGACGACCGCCATTGCGACGCGGCATTTCCGCGTCCTGGGCCTGGGCTCGGCCGACAACGCCGGGCTGGCGGCTTTCGCCGAGGGTGTGGCCGACCGGATCGAGCGCTGCCTGCCCGGGACGGACTGGGCGGCGGACCGGCAGCCGCCCATCCGGATCGAGATGCGCCTGGCGCCGCACCCGCCGGAAGGCCGCGTCATCAAAAGCCAGCAGCAGTATAACGGCATACTCGACCAGCGTGTGCTCCTGCTTAATCCCGACCGCGTGGACCGGGAGGATTTTATCGAGGCGGTCTGCTGGCTGGCGCTCAACCGCCGCGGGCGGCAGGCGCAGACGGCCGCGGAGCGGCCGGTCGAAACGCTGGAATGGCTGGCCGTGGGCCTGGCCCAGAACCTGTTCGGCGAGCTGCAACAGCGCAACCGGCAGGTGGTGCTGTCCCGCTGGCAGCAGGGCCGACGTACGCCGTGGGCCGACCTGGTGCGCTGGCGGCTGCTGCCGGACGGCCGCTGGGCCGACAAAGCCGTCTGCGGCGTGGCGTTCGAATGGCTGCGTTCCTGGCCCGAACGCGAAGAGCTACTACGCGCGCTCATCCGCCAGCCGCCGGCCACACTGGAGTGGTTGGTCCGCCTCGCCCCGGAACCCCGCTCGGCCCGCGATCTGGAAAAGAATTGGGACCTGTGGGTGCTGCGCGGGGCGGACGTGCTGCGGGACCCGGGCGAACTGACGCTTCGCCAGACAGACGCACTCCGGGCGCTGCTCACCGTTACGCCGGCGGAATTCATGGTCGGCGGCGCCCAGGTTCCGGAACGCGTCACCGCTGCGGAGTTGATTGCCGAGGCCCGCCAGCCCTGGGCGCAAACCGCAGCGTGGCACATGCTGCCGCTGCTGGCCAGCCAGGGACTCGGCCGGCCGGCGGAATTTCAGGCCGTGCTCGCCGCCTATGCCGCCTACTTCGAGGCGCTGGCCGCTCAGCCGCCGGCCGGCTGGCTGCGGCGTCTTTTTCACTTCCGCCCCAGCCGCGCGAAACTGACCCGGCTGCTCGCCGTGGCCGACCGCCAGTTGGCCGAGTTGGAACACACCCTGGCGCAGCGGCAGCAATACCTTTCGCAGGTTGAGGCGCAGTGGCAGGCGCGCGCCGCCAACGGCGCGCAGGCCGCGACCAACGCGCCGGCAGAACCGCGGTAGGGCTTCTTGCGCCGGGTCGCTCGTGCTTCGTCTTGTCCTGCATAGCTTCTCAGCGACGCAGGAAGCGCAGGGGCTCTCTGCTCTGCGAAGCGCTACGCAGGGCGAAGCAGAGTCGCCACTTCGAGCAGAGACCCGGCCTACCATACGATCGCATCGCCAGCGCGGCGCTGCTCGTACCTCATGTGACCGAGGTCTTATCGGGCGCATGGCACTTCTGCGGGGGCCTTTGCCGGGGTCACCGATTCCGGCTACAGGAGGCAGCATTTGCTTCGCTGCAGCCGGAATCGGTGATCCCGGCTATTTAGGTTTTAATGGCCCAACATCGCGAGAAGCGCCTTTCCGGCGCGTGGCCCTCCAGAGAACTCGGAAAACTGCCTGTTTTCATTACTAGCCCGCGTTCTGCTGCCACCCCCGCTTTGCGGGGCGCGCTTTTATCTGGCCAGCCGCGATGGAAATCGCTATAAGGACCGTTCACAACGTGTTAATACAGGAAAATCATGAAAAGAACGTACCAGCCTTCGAAGATCAAGCGGCGGCGCGTGCACGGCTTTCTCCAGCGCATGGCGACGAAAAACGGCCGACAGGTGATCAGCCGCCGGCGCAGCAAGGGCCGCAAGCGCCTGGGCCTCTAGGAGCGGCCATGCGCCACCCTCCCGGAGCCGGCGGGGCCGCGCTGCTGCGGTTCCCGCCGGAGACGGGAGCGCCAGGGCGGACCCGGCCGAACGACGAGGGCTTGTCCGCCGACCAGCGGCTGCGGTCAACCGCGTTGTTCGGGGAAGCCTATGCGCAGGATCGCTGTTACCGGGGCCGGTACGTGGTGCTTTTTCTGCGGCAAGGCGCGGGCGCTGCGCTGCGGCTGGGCGTGGTGACCAGCCGGAAGGTGGGCGCCGCAGTGGCCCGCGTCCGCGCGCGGCGGTTGCTGCGGGAGGCGTTCCGGCGGAATCGCCATC
>JAPLSZ010000020.1:3415-5586 GCA_026398385.1 Kiritimatiellota bacterium
AATCGCCATCTGCTGCACGGGCCGTTTGACGTCGTACTGATCGCGCGGGCCAGCGTGCTCGACGCGACGCGGGACGAGCTCGCCGGGGAATTGCTGCGGCTGGCGGAAAAAGCCGGCCTGCTCCGACCCGCCGGCACGGAATGAATTATGGCGCGGTTGCTCATAGCGTTGATTCGGATTTATCAGTTGACGGTCGCGGGCTGGCTCGGGCCGTGTTGCCGGTTTTATCCGAGCTGCTCGGCCTATGGGATCGAAGCCCTGCGGCAACATGGATTATTCCGGGGCGTGGGACTGGTCCTCCGCCGGATCGCCCGTTGCCATCCGTTCCATCCAGGGGGGGTGGACCCGGTGCCGGCGGTGCGCCGCTAAAGCCGGCCGGATCGTTGGGATGTGTTTATGAAAAAACAGGATATTGCGATGATCGTGGCCATGGTCGCGTTGTTGATGGCGTGGCCGATCATTGACCGGAACATCGTCCAGAAATATTTCTTCCCCAGACATCCGGCGCCGGCGGGGACAGCCACCGCGCCGACACCGCCGACGCCCACCAACGTCCCGTCGCCGGCCGCCGCCGCCGGGCGCATGCTGCTGCCGCCGGCGCTGGTCCGGCCGGCGGCCACCGCGGCGGTGGAGCAGGTCCAGGCGACGGTCGCCCTGCCGGAGCGGACGGTGGTGCTGACCAACGCCCAGTTGGAAGTGGTGATCTCTTCCAAGGGCGCGGCGATCAGCTCCGTAAAGATGCTCAACAAGGCCTACCGCGAGAGCCTGGCCAGGACCAGCGGGCCGGTGACGTTCGATTTTTCGAAGCGCCGCGCGCTGGCGCCGGTGCAACTGGCCGGCGTGCCGGTGGATGCTGATTTTGACCTGCAGCGCGCGCCGGGCGGCAACGCGGTCCTGCTGGAACACCGCACCGCCGACGGCCTGGTGGTCCGGCGCACCCTGACCCTCCAGGACCACTACCTGCTCCAAGTCACCGATACGCTCAGCAACGCGGGCAGCCAGCCGCTGGTTTTGCCCGCCTACGGTCTCCAACTGGGCCCGTTCAGCAACTTGCCGGGTGAAACGCAGCAAAGCGGCGTGTCGTTCCTCGGCGTGGACGTCGGGCCCCTGGGCGGCGGGCCCGTGCATTACCTGACCAAGGAAATCCCCCCGCTGTTCGAACGGCAGAAGGCGCAAAACGCCGGCGTCATGCCCAGCGCCGCGGAGGGCCCGACGCTCAGCGCCACTACGGCGGACTGGGTGGCGGTGAAGAACAAGTACTTCGTCCAGGTGCTGCTGACGGACGACGGCGGCGACAAGGTCACCCTCGTCGCGCACCGCGCGCTGCTGCCCGACGAGAACGCCGCGCAGCCCAAGGCGGAAAAGATGACCGCCATTCAACAGATCGCCGCCACCCTCTTCTTCCCCGAAACGCGCCTGGGCGCGGGCGAAACGTTCACGCGCAGCCTGCGGTTCTACGTCGGCCCCAAGCTGTACAGCCAACTGGCGCCGCTCAAGCGCAAGGTCGTGGATGTGATGGAATTCGGATCCACGTCGTCGTTCTTCAGCGCCTTCAACTGGCTGATGGAGCCGACCACCAAGGCGCTGCTGTGGACCATGAACGCCATCCATCGCTATCTCTGGCCGCACAACTACGGCCTCGCCATCATCCTGCTGACTATCCTGGTCCGGATCGTCTTCTGGCCTGTCACGCACAAGAGCACCGAAAGCATGAAACGGATGCAGGCCGTCCAGCCCCTGGTCAACGAGGTCCGGCAGAAATTCAAGGACAACGCCCAGAAGCAGCAGCAGGAGATCATGAAGCTCTACAAGGAGCACAAGGTCAATCCGCTCGGCGGTTGTCTGCCGATGCTGATCCAGATCCCGGTGTTCATCGCGCTGTTCTCCGTGCTGCGCAGCGCCATCGAGCTGCGCTTCGCGCCGTTTCTCTGGATCCGGGACCTCAGCGAACCGGAAAACCTGATCCAATTTGGCTTTACCATTCCGCTGCTCGGCTGGCAGGCGCTCAACATCCTGCCGATCGTCATGGCCGTGACCATGGCCTGGCAGCAGAAGCTGACGCCCAGCAGCGGCGATGCGCAACAGCAGAAAATCATGATGATCATGCCGGTGATGATGCTGTTCTTCTTCTACAACTTTGCCGCGGGGCTGTCGCTCTACTGGACGACCAA
>JAPLSZ010000155.1 GCA_026398385.1 Kiritimatiellota bacterium
CCGCCGCCCCACTGGCAAACTTCCCCGCCTCCAGCTCGCGCAGCACCTGCAGCTTGAACGCCTCACTATACCGTATGACCGATCTCACGGACACCTGCCTTTCGTGTTTGCAAGTGTCAACCTACAGCCGGACGGGACATGAAGTGTGAAGGTTGAAGGATGAGGGGGGGGGAGATGAAACAGGGTGTGCAGGCGTGTGGGCGCGATTGGCCGCGAATCCGCGGATGCGGAAGCGGCTTGAGGCAGTGAATATAAACTTATTAAATTAGTAATGGCACCAATCGGCAGAAAAGTAATTGTCATATAACGAGACCTGGCCCCAATGACATGACCCCAATGACACAGGTCGAAAATATGGATATTGCGAACCTACGCAAGGACTTGGCTGCGGGGCGTTTTGAGTTCAGTCGCCATGCCTTCCATCGGGCCGTGGAACGGAATATCAGCGCGGACGAAATCAGGCAGGCCGGGGCGGTGGTCGAGGTCATCGAAGATTATCCGCGCGACAAATATTTGCCCAGTTGCCTGCTGCTGGGTTTTACCAGCGGCGGGCGGCCCTTGCACCTGCAAGTGTGCTATATTGAAGCAGAGCTTGTAAAAATCATTACTCTGTATGAACCTAATCCCGGCCAGTGGGAAGAATATCGGAGACGGAGAACATCATGAAAACATGCGACGTTTGCGGGAACGAAACGTTCCGGCGCGAAGTGACGGATGAGTTTTTCCGCGTGGGCGCCGAAACCGTGTTGATTGAGCGTGTGCCAACTCAGGTATGTGAACGGTGTGGCGAAGCGACTTTCGACCGGGAAACCGTGGAAAAGGTCCGGCGGCTGGTGCATGAACATTCCCAACCCGCGCATCGGGTCGAGGTGGAAGCCTTTGCCTTTTCCTGACACTGGGCTGATGCAAAAAAGGGTAATCATTGAGCCTCAGGCGTGTGGGCGCGATTGGCCGCGAATCCGCGGTTGCGGAAGCGGCTTGAAGGTGTGAAAAAGGAATTGTTAAATTATTACCTGACCCCCAGACTTGACCACAATGGCTTTTGTCGTTGGTTTGGGAAAGGGAAACTTTCTTCCGGGTATAAGTCGTTGGAGGAGGCTTGTACCGTGGCTCCCTGCATCGTGAGCAACTTGATTCCAAACGCTTCGTGGCGCTGCTGATTTTGCACCATCCGCGAACTCGATAAGCAATTCATTCGCCGGGCCTCGCCCAGTTACGACGATTTCGCCTTTCTCGATTTTCTCAAAAGCTCCTGTAGAAAGATAATAAAAAGGAAAGGAGTTTTTCGCAGGGTTCATGCGACCGATCTTAAAACCACCCTTCGCGCGGATGGCTCGCAGTGTTTCCGGAACTGTTGACCAACTGTATTCGTGTCCATCTTTGGTTGGCGGCCAAATAGCAATTGTGCCCTGCGGAACTTTTACGGACGCGTCATCAACGTCTTTCCCGATGGCATCTCCAATGGAATGAAAACCAAAGTCACTTTTCTTCAGAAAGATTGGATACCAGGAACCTGGATTGTTTGACCGAAGTCCTTTCCGTCCTGTCCGGGCTAATCCCCTCCATCGCATATCGGACTCAGCCGCATAATCACGATCTGTCAGCATGTCTCTACCGGTCGATTGGAGTTTTGCGGCTCCGATGAACACGAAGAAAACATATTCTTCGACTCGTGCAAATTCGTTGTATCGAGCCGTCCCCTTCGGGTTTATCACACTCGTTACCATCTGAATCGTGCAACCGGGAAATAGTTGTTCCAGCAGCATGGCGAGCCGTTGAAATTCCTTTTCGTCGATAGTGATGATCAGCACCGAGTCTGCAGGATTCAAAAGGCGCTTTGCCAGTTTCAAGCGCTTTTGCAGCATTGAGAGCCATTTGCTGTGTCACCACGGATCGTTCTTATCGACGTAATCGTTGTTGTATTTCCAATCGCGCGCCCCGGAGTTGTAAGGTGGGTCGATGTAGATCACGTCCACCTTGCCCTCGTTGGCATAGAGGAGGGGCTGGAGGGCGTGGAAGTTGTCAGCATTGATGACCATGTGCCAGGGCTTGTCCGGCCCGCCGCGCGCCACGCGATCCACCGGCACCAGTGCCGGATAGATGGGATCGCCAAAGCTGCGAACCACGACCAACTCCGCCACCGGCAACTCGAAACCCGTCTCCGAGGCCAGCGGATAGCCCGCGACGGCTTTTTCCAGCGTGGCGATGCCTTTGCGGATGAACTTCACGCGCCAGAGTTCATTCCCGCTCTCGCGTTTCTTTGCCACCAGCTCGCCCGCCTTCACCGGCAGCTTCGGCAGCCGCACCGTTTCCGGAATATGCTCCTCAAACACGAGGCCGAACTTCTTGTTCTTCTTCAACTCGCGCACCTCGGCGCCAATGGCCTTCTTGAGCCGCTGGTCCGGGATTTGTGCAATCAGGTCTTCGATTTTTGCCATGTTAAGCTGCCATTGTGGAGGGCGTTCCGTTTTTCCGCGACAAGAACTGCCAGCTCATGTCGTACCTGTTATTTCCCTGAATGTCGGCAAGGTTTTCGGTGAGGAGGGCTTTGAGCGCGACGAGGTTGTCACCCTGGACAATCAGGTTGCCGCTGCCGGGATCGCCGCAGGCCAGCTCCGGCACGTCCTTGAGCAAATGGAACGGCACGTCGTTATGATGGTTGACGACGGCCTCCTTGCCAATCCAGTTCAGTGTCGGCATAAGCTCTTTTCGGATGCGTGCAACCCGGCGGCACCATAGCAAAAAAATGGGCGCGCGCCAAAAAGAAACCGGCCGCTGTGCGTTCCTTGCGCTCTTTTGCGGCGAATCCAATCCGGACTTCTCCTGCCCGCCCGTGGTGGCGGTAGCATGTCTGCGGCCCCGAGTTCTTCCGGGAGATCGGGACTTTACTCCAGGCCTCCGCGGACCTCGAGTTTCCGGCGGGCGGTGGCGATCTCGGCGGCGAGACGTTTTTCATCGGGCAGCGTGGTCAGGTATGGTAGAAGGCCAGCGCCGCCGGGGAGCGGGCGCCGCTGACGAGCAAAACGTAGTGCGACCAATAGTCCCGGGTCCCGGTCCACCGCTCCGCGCTGACGTCCGCCCCAACCGCTCCCGGGCCGTCGTTAGCCGGCTGCGCTCGTGCGCCCGGAGGGTCAACGGAATCGCTCCGGCTCAGTGCTATGTCCCCCACGGCGGCGTGGCGGGCAGCAGCGTCTCGAAGGCTGCGATCAACGCCGCCTCGCCGGCGCCGGCATAGGCGCCCGCCAGGAAGCGGTCGCAGGCGTCCTCGAGGAAATGTTTCCAGGAAGCCTCCTCCTGCCCGGGGTTGATCGGATAAAACAGCGCGTGCTGGAGCCGCGCGGCCTCCAGGTCGCCCGGCGCGTCGCCGATCATCAGCACGCGGCCGGCGGCGTAGCGGCCGCCCGCCGCCCGGCCCAGTTGCTCCGCCTTGGTGCCGGCTTCCTGGCCGGCGATGACCGCGGGGAAATGATCGAGCCGCTGGGCCTGCCACTCCCGCCGCAACGCCTCCTCTGGTGTCTGGCTGACGACGATCAGGTCGGCCCGGCGGCAGATTTTTTCCAAGCTCTCGCGCACCCACGGGAACGGCGGGACGTCTTTCACCGTGCGCTCGATGTTCGCATTGACCGCCAAGCTCCAGGCCAGCACACACTGGAGTTCGGGATCGCCGGTGCGCTCCGCCTCCTGTTGCAGTGTGGCATTGCTGAGCGGCAGGCCGGAGGCGCAGTAGGCTCGGAGCGCGGCGGTGTCCGGCAGCGGCACGCCGGCCGCCGGCACGTCGGGCCGCGTGCGCAGCAGGTCGAACGTCCGCAGCAGCGCCGGGAAGCGATTGGTGCCGCGCCAGCGGGAGTGGAGGTTGATGAACTCGGCGCACGCGCGGAGCGGGTGTTCGATTTTTTCGAGGCGCCAGCGTCGGATGATTTCGGTATGGAAACACTGCCGCTGCTTGATTTCCATCGTGGGGAAAACGCAGCCGTCGGAATCCACGCCGACCAACGCGTCGTGGCGCGTCCGCCCTCCGACCAAGTCCGCTTTCGTCCACACAACCATATTTTCACCGCCTGTTCTCCGCGCGTTCTGCAGTGCTATCACTTGCCTTCGTTGCTTTTTGAGAAGATTTTGTTGTGTAATCGGATTTTTCAATGAGGGAATCAGGAAAACAGGAACGGCGGGGATGTTTTTCTTTTCCTGCTTTCCTGATTTCCTCATTCACTTTGCTTTGGTTGCGGCTAGGCCGCGCTATGCCTCCGCGGTGAATCCTCGAAGCCGCCGTCCACCAGCACGGCCGCCTGGCCTCGAGATCGAACCAGCGGCTGTTATTTTACAACCTAGGCGATGTAGGTCGAGGCCGCCGTCGTGCCGCCGCGGCCGGTCCAGTTGGTGTGGAAGAACTCGCCGCGGGGTTGATCCACGCGCTCGTAGGTGTGCGCGCCGAAGTAGTCGCGCTGCGCCTGGAGCAGGTTCGCCGGCAGCCGCGCGCAGCGGTAGCCGTCGTAATAGGCCAGCGCCGCGCCGATCGCCGGCAGCGGCAGGCCGCTCCGGGCCGCGGTCGCGACCACCTTGCGCCAGGAGGACTGCGCCCGCTTCATGGCCTTGGTGAAGAACGGATCCAGCAGCAGGTTCACCAGCGCCGGGTTGCGGTCGAACGCCTTCTTGATCCGGCCGAGGAACGCCGAGCGGATGATGCAGCCGCCGCGCCAGATCAGCGCGATGCCGCCATAGTTGAGCTTCCAGCCGTTCTCCCTGGCCGCCGCGCGCATGAGCTGGTAACCCTGCGCATAGGAGACGATCTTCGCGGCGTACAGCGCCAGCTTAAGGTTCCGGAGGAAGGCGGCCCGCGGGCCTTTGATCGGCGCCGGCGCCGGGCCGGGCAGCACCTGGGCGGCCGCCACGCGCTCGTCCTTGAGCGCCGAGAGGCACCGCGCGAACACGGCCTCGCCGATCAGCGTCAGCGGCTGGCCGGCGTCGAGCGCCGCGATCGCGGTCCACTTGCCCGTGCCTTTCTGGCCGGCCGCATCGAGAATCATGTCCACCACCGCTTCGCCGTTCTCCGCCTTGAAACCCAGGATGTCGCGGGTGATTTCGATCAGGTAGCTGTCCAGCTCGCCCTGGTTCCATTCGGCGAACGTCGCGTGCATCTCCGCGTTGGTCATGCCGAGCCCCTGTTGCATCATTTGGTAGGTTTCGCAGATCACCTGCATGTCGCCGTATTCGATGCCGTTGTGCACCATCTTAACGAAATGGCCGGCGCCGTTTTCGCCGACCCATTCGCAGCACGGCTTGCCCCGGTCCGTTTTGGCCGCGATCTTCTGGAAAATCGGCTTGACCGCCGGCCACGCCGCCGGCGAGCCGCCCGGCATGATCGAGGGGCCGGTCAGCGCGCCCTCCTCGCCGCCGGAGACGCCCGTGCCGATGTACAGCAGGCCCTTACTCTCGACGTATTTCGTCCGCCGCGTCGTGTCTTGGTAATTGCTATTGCCGCCGTCAATGATGATGTCGCCCGGCGACAGATGCGGGATCAGCAGCTCGATGAAATCATCCACCGCCTGGCCGGCCTTGACCATCAGCATCACCTTGCGCGGCGACTGGCGCAGCCCCAGCAGCTCCGGGATGCTGTGCGCGCCGAGGATCGGCAGGCCGCGCGCGCGGCCGTTGATAAAATCGTCCACCTTGCTCGTCGTGCGGTTGTAGCAGGCGACCGTGAACCCCTTGTCCGCCATGTTCAGGATCAGGTTTTCGCCCATCACCGCCAGGCCGATCAATCCGATATCCGCTTTAGACATGTGTTTGTTCCCTTGATGAGGAAAATTATGGTTTCCGCCGCTGAATTTGACTTTTGCACGTCGTCCCGCCGGCGTCAATTCCAAACGCTTGTCTTGTCCAAACGCTTGTCTTTCCGCTGTTCAACCGCGTACGACAACGGTCGTCAACCTTGGCGCGGAACTCGTTTGATGGTCTTGAGCGCGTCCGTCGGCGTCACCATCTGAACACCCCTGAACGTGCCTATATCCAGCAGATGCTGATCGCCCGACACCAGCAAGTCCGCCTTGGATTCCAGCGCGCACGCCAAGACCATATTGTCGTCCGGGTCCGCGGTTACGACATGGATCTGCATGGACGGATTGATTACATCGCAGACTACATGCAATTCCTCAAGCACTTGAAAAGCCTGCTCCAGCGACAACCCGAACTTGGGACGCTGGAGCACGTCACGGAGTTCATCCAACATCGGAGGGGACAGCGAACAGTCAACCGCGCCACGGATAACGAGCTCAAGGATTTCTCGCGGCGGGCCACTGAACAGGATCGCGGATATCAGGACATTGGTATCCAGAACGACTCGATACCGCTTCATCGCCTGGCAACCTTCGCTTGGCGATGGGCCTGCACCTCCGCCGTAACATCCTGCTCTGTCAACTGCCCTCGTAGGGCCATCTTCCGGCCATAGGCAAACAGTTTGCCCCAGCGTTGCTTGCGTTCAATATACAGCCTGGCCGATTCCCGGAGCAGGTCTGAACGTGAACGCGATTCGGACTGCGCCACCCGGTCGATTTCCGACAACAGCCTGCCCTGAAACGAGATATTTACAGTCGTTGTACTCATGTGCGCCTCATGTTTAACGCAACAATACATACAATCCTTGTATATTGTCAAGATCGCGCGGTCCCCGGCCAATCCTCGCCGTTCAGCTTTGGATGCGGGCGGAGTCCTTGGCGGCCGGGCGTGAAAACTCAAGCCACGCCGGGCTTTTGTAGCCCGGCGAGCAGGAGCGGGGCCGAGCAGGACCAAAAATCCGCCTTGCGCCGGACGTGGCCAGGGGGTATTTTGCCTTTCGTCACCCTGCTCGGGTGGTGGAATGGCAGACACGCATGTTTGAGGGGCATGTGCCGCAAGGCGTGGGGGTTCAAGTCCCCCCCCGAGCACCAATTTCATTTATCGGCCATCCGGCCCGACAATATGCGGGGTGAGCGTGATGTTCAGTGACTGTTCCGCGCCGCCCCGGTCCCTGCCCACTAGAAATTTGGCGTAGAAATCGGCGGGTCTTCCGCCCTGGCCCGCGCCGCCGCCGGCGCCCAGACGGGAACTGCTGCGCGCGGCGCTCTGGCCGAGGCCGCCCAGGTTCACCGTGGCGCCGTCGCACACGGTCAGCACGGTGGCCAGCGCCGTGAAGCGCGTTTCGTACGGCCGGCCCGCCACGGTTCCGCTGAGGGAGGGCGTCAGGCGGATCTCGATGTCCCGCCCGTCGCCGAGAATGGTCGGCTGCACCAGCAGATAGGCGCCGACCTTCTGCCAGGCGATGCGTTCGGCCAGGACGCCGTACTGCACCCCGTAGTCGAGGATGTAATCCAGGTAGGGCACTTCTGCGCCGACGAACAGCGCGGCCTCGCGCCCGCTGGCTACCACCAGGAATTGACTGACGGTGGACGAGGCCTGTGTCACCGACTCTGTCAGGGACGGGCTGATGCGGATACGGCCTATATGCAGCGAATCCCGCGTGGCGAAAGCGCCCCCGTGGGCTCCCACGGAAACACCCGCGCGGCTGTCGCGGCCAGCCTGGTTAAAGCGCACCTCGATCTTCACGTTGCGCGGCGGCACGCGCAGCGACGCGGCCGACTGGGCAATCTGCGCATGCCGCGCCGCCGTGGTGATCACCAGGATCCGGCCATTGATCCGGTCGGGGGTCACCAGGTCGTTCGTGCTGACGAGGCTGCGGAGCACCTGCACCACCGCCTCGTTGTTCGGGTCGAGCGCATAGATCTTGAGGCTTTGCGTATCCGCCGGCGCCGCGGCTGGCGTGCCGGCCGGTTCGGCAAAGCCACCGCCGGTCCATGCCAGCAGCGCCAGGATCAACAGCGTTGTTTTCATGTCCGGCAGTCTATTCCTTTTCCGGGGATGGGCCAAGCAGCTTTCCGGCTGGCACAAACCGTTTCTGCCTCGGTCAGATATTTCCGGCTGCACTCCAAAAGCCTGATGTTCCAAGCTTGAAAAATCGCGCCGGACATGGCAACCTGCCCGTAGCTACGGCCTCGCTGGGCCAACCGGCGGCCCGCGGGGCGCCGGGCGGAGGAACCATATGTCCGCGCAACTCGCCATCATCATTGCGGGCGCGTCAGGCGATCTGGCCCAGAAGAAACTGCTGCCGGCGCTGTTCTCCCTGTATGCGCAACAGTTGCTGCCGGCGGAGTTCCGCATCTTCGGTTTTGCGCGCACGCCGTTGACGGATGCGGCCTTCCGCACGCGCGCGGCGGAACACCTGACCTGCCGCTACACGCCGGAGGCGCAGGCGTGCGCGGCGCTGATGGCGCAGTTCCTGGCGCGTTGCCATTACGTCGCCGGCGAGTACGGCTCGCGCGATGCGTTCCTCGACCTGGCGGACCGCGTGCGGCAAATCGCCGGTTCGTTGGGGGGGCCGCGCCTGTTTTACCTCGCCATCCCCCCCGCCATCTTTCTCGACACCGCGCGGGCGCTGGGCGACACGGGTCTGATCGCCTGCGACGCGCCCGGCGACGACTGGACCCGTGTGGTGATTGAGAAGCCGTTCGGCCGCGACCGCGCGTCGTCCGACCGACTGGCCGCGGAGCTGGCCCGGGTGTTCACCGACGAGCAGACCTACCGGATCGACCATTACCTCGGCAAGGAGGTGCTCCAGAACCTGCTGGTCTTGCGTTTCGCCAACCAGGTCTTCGAACCGCTCTGGAATCGCACGTATGTGCGCGACGTGCGCATCTGCTGGAAGGAGGACCTCGGCGTCGGCGCGCGGGCGGGGTACTTCGATGCGTACGGCATTGTCCGTGACGTGATGCAGAACCACCTGATGCAAATGCTGGCGCTGACGGCCATGGAACCGCCCGTGGCCTTTGCCGCGCAGGCCATCCGGAATGAGAAGGTGCGCGTGCTGCGGGCCATTCCGCCGCTGCGGCCGGAGGACCTGGTGCTGGGCCAGTATGCCGCGGCCGCGCGCGGGGCCGGCGGCCGGCCGGCCTACCGCGCGGAGCCCGGCGTGCCGCCCGACTCGCGCACGGCGACCTATGCCGCCGCCGTGCTGCGCGTGGAAAACGAGCGGTGGCGCGGCGTGCCGTTCTTCGTCGAGTGCGGCAAGGCGCTCGACGGCCAACTGGCCGCCATCCACCTGCGCTTCCGCGACGTACCGTCGAATATATTCGACCAAACCGCGCCCGGCCTGCCGCCGAACGAGCTGATCATCCGCGTCCAACCGGACGAGGGGATCTTCTACCGGATCGTCAACAAGGTTCCGGGTCTCAACCTGCGGCTGGAGCCGACGGAATTGAACCTGCGCTACCGCACCGCGTTCCCCGGCGTCATTCCGGAGGCCTACGAGTCGCTGCTGCTCGATGTGATCAAGGGCGACAAAAGCCTGTTCATCCGCGGCGACGAGCTCGCCGCCGCGTGGGACATCTTCGACGCGGTGCTGCCTGCGGTGGACGCGCGACCCGCTGTTCCGGAACTTTATCCCTACGGCAGCCGGGGCCCTGCGGGCCGGGCGCAACTCGCCGCGCGGCATGGCTTGGAACTGGAGCCGCCCGCATGACCCCCCGTCGCTTTCTCACGCGCGAGGAATTGGACCGGGCGCTGGCCCATCTGCTGCTGAGCGGGATTCGTGCGCCCTCCGCCGGCCCGTACGCCCTCCTGCTGGCCGGTGGCCTGACGCCGCTGGCGGCTTATCGGCTGGGCGCGGAAACATTGCGTCGGGAGCGGCGCACGGAATCGCCGCCGGCCGGGTTGTACCTGACCTTTACCGACGAGCGCATGGTGCCCGACGAAGCGCCGGAGAGCAATTATAACAACGCGCGGCCGCTGATCGCGGCGCTCGGCCTGCCGCCGGGGCGCGTGCTGCGCGTGGCCACCGCCCTGCCGCTCCCGGCCGCAGCGCAGCGCTGGCACGATGATCTGGCCGCCTTCTTCGCGCGCGGCGGCATGTTCACGCTCGGCCTGCTGGGCCTCGGCGCGGACGGCCATACGGCGTCGCTGTTTTCCCGCGACGACCTCGCGCGCGGTCGCGGCCGCTGGGTCATTCCCGTGCTGCGCGAGTCCGGGCCCTGCCGGGTATCCGTCACGCCCGACCTGCTGACCCGCGTACAACGGCTGGTCTTTATCGCGGCCGGCCCGGACAAAGTCGGCGTGGTGGAGCGGCTGCTCCGCGCGCCGGAGACGCTGCCGGCCGGCCTCGCCGTCGTCGCCGCGCCGCGGGTCGAGGTCTGGTTCTCGCCTACGGAGTGAGCGCGGACGGCGGTGCCGATCCATGTGCTCCTCGGTTCCGTCCATGGACGGATACACAGCACCTTCAGGCAACGTGTTCCTACGCCCTGCTGGAGATAAAATCCATACGCAGGTGAAATCCGAGCGGCAGCTATCCGCGGCCGCTGGGTCATCCCCGTCCTGCGTTTCGCCGGTCCGGACAAGCTCGAGGTGGTGCTGAAGGCGCGGCGGCGATCACGGGACGCGGCGGAAGCAAACGCGCGCAGAAACAAACGCGCCGTTGCACCGCTGTGGCGGGTGTGGTAAGAAACCCCTGTTTGCACAGGTCTTTTTATGAAGATCATGACCTCCGCGGAACTGCGTCAGTCGTTCCTGGACTTTTTCCGGTCCCAGCAGCACACCCTCGTGCCGTCCGCCAGCCTGCTGCCGAACTCGCCCAACTTGCTGTTTACCAATGCGGGCATGAACCAGTTCGTGCCGATCTTCCTCGGCCGGCAGCCGTGCCCCTACCAGCCCGGCCGCGCGGCGGACACGCAGAAGTGCATCCGCGCCGGCGGCAAGCACAACGACCTCGAAGACGTCGGCTTGGACACTTATCACCACACCTTCTTCGAAATGCTCGGCAACTGGAGCTTCGGCGACTATTTCAAGCGCGAGGCCATCGCCTGGGCCTGGGAGTTGCTGACCCGGGTCTGGAAATTTCCGCCCGCCCGGCTTTATGCCACGGTGTACCGCCCCGCTCAGGCGCAGAACGATCCGGCCGAGTTCGACCAGGAGGCGTACGATATCTGGGCCGGCATCTTTCGGCAGGTGGGCCTCGACCCGAACGTCCACATCGTCAGCGGCAACAAGCAGGACAACTTCTGGATGATGGGCGATACCGGCCCCTGCGGCCCCTGCTCGGAAATCCACATGGACCTGACCCCCGGCGGCGACACCCGCGGCTCGCTGGTGAACAAGGGCAGCGCCGAGTGCATCGAGCTCTGGAACCTGGTCTTTATCCAGTTCAACGCCGATGCCGGCGGCCAGTTTTCGCACCTGCCCGCGCGCCACGTGGATACGGGCATGGGCTTCGAGCGCGTCAGCGGCATACTGCAATGCACGCGCGGCTTCACCGACTTCACCCGCGTCATTTCCAACTACGAGAGCGACGTCTTCCGCCCGCTGTTCGACGAACTCCAACGGCTCTCCGGCCAGCGCTACACCTCCACGCTGCCGGCCGCCGGCACCGCCGGCGCGACCGGGCAGGAGCAGAGCGATGTCGCCTTCCGCGTCATCGCCGACCATATCCGCACGCTCGCCTTCGCCATCGCCGATGGCATCCTGCCGGGCAACACCGACCGCAACTACGTCCTGCGCCGCATCCTGCGCCGCGCCGTCCGCTACGGCCGCACACTCGGGTTTCATCAGCCGTTCTTTTATCAGCTCGTGGATGTCCTGGCCGCCCACATGGGCGATGTCTTCCCCGAAATCCGCGCGAAAAAGGACCAGGTCCAGCAGGTCATCCGCACCGAGGAAGAGGCGTTCAACCGGACGCTGGATCGCGGGATTGCGATGTTTAACGAGGAGATTGCTCTTCTTATGGGTAGCACACGCGTCCCGCGTGTCGTGGCCGGCGTCCCGCCGGACACATCAGCCGGAGCAAAATACGCGCGGCGCCGGCTGCCGCACTTTGAGCGGCCGTGGGCCAAATATCATATTACCTTCGCGACCGCAGACCGTCGCCAGCTTTCAGAGCGCGCCCGTGACATCGTTCTGGAAAGCCTGTTGCATTTGCATCGGGAGCGGCGCTACCAAATGTACGCCGCTTGCATAATGCCAGAGCACGTCCATCTGCTCATCGAGCCGCAGATCAGGGCGCAGTCTGAGAATGTTAAGCCGGTGTTCTGGTCACTGTCCGAAATCATGCACTCCATCAAGTCGTTCACGGCGCATGAGATCAACAAGGCGGAGGGGAAATCAGGTATAGTTTGGGAAAAGGAATCCATGGATCGCATGATCCGCTCGGATGCCGATTTGTCCGAGAAATTTCACTATATTTGCGCGAACCCATGGCAGGCGGGTGTGGCTGATCCGGCGGAGGATTATAACTGGCTCTGGACGCCGGATGTTCCCCGGCGGGACGCCGGGGAAAGCACGCGAGACGCGTGCGCTACCCATGCGGCAGACGCGTCCGGCAAGATGCCGGACGCGGCGGGCTGGAAATCCGCGCTCCCCCAGGAGGAACCCGCGCCTTCCACAGACGAGCCCGCGCTCCCCGAAGAGAAGACCGCTCCCCGGATATCCGGCGAATTTGCCTTCAAGCTCTACGATACCTACGGCTTCCCGCTGGACTTGACCGAACTCATGGCGCGCGAGCGCGGGCTGACGGTCGACACGGTGGGTTTCGAGAAGCTGATGGCGGAGCAGAAGGCCCGCGCCCGCGCGGCGCAGAAGAAGGCCGTCATCGAGGTCGCGCAGGTGGAGGTCGGCATGGAAACCATGTTCATCGGCTATGACCAGTTGGAAACCCCTGTCAAGGTGCAGGAGGTACTCCACATCAAGGGCCGCACCGCGGTCATCCTCGACACGACTGCCTGCTACGCCGAAATGGGCGGCCAGGTAGGGGACCGGGGCGAACTGGACGGCCACGGCCAGCTCTGGCGGATTGAGGATACGCAGAAGGTAGGCCAGGCGTGGCTGCACTTCCTCGAAACGGGGAGCGTGGTGTCTTCTGTGGCGCGCGCGAATTCCTCTTCGGGGAGCGCGGGCTTACAGCCCGCTGCGTCCGGCATCCTGCCGGACGCTTCTTCTGCCGACAAGATGTCGGCAGATGCGGCCAAGATGGCCGCGCTCCCTGTCCCGGGCGATGTCCTCACGCTCACGGTGGACGTCGAGCGCCGCCGCGCGATCCAGCGGCATCACACCGCGTCGCACCTGCTGCACTGGGCTTTGCACGAGGTCGTCAGTCCGGAGGCCGCGCAGAAGGGCTCCTACGTCGGGCCGGAGAAGCTGACCTTTGATTTCAGCAGCGCCGCGCTGACTCCCGCGCAGCTCGTCGAGCTCGAACGCGCGGTCAACGCGCGCATCCTCGACAACGCGCCGGTGTCCTGGCAGGAAAAACCCTACACTGAGATCCAGGCGCACAAGGAGATCCGGCAGTTCTTCGGCGAGAAATACGGCGACACGGTCCGCGTGGTGCAGATCGGCGGCCAGCCCGGCGGCCTGGACGGCTGGTCCATGGAACTCTGCGGCGGCACGCATGTGCGCGCCACGGGCGACATTGGCCAGTTCCGCATCGTGGCCGAAAGCTCGGTCGCCGCCGGCATCCGCCGTATCGAAGCCGTCTGCGGCTGGGCGGCGTGGGAATTCTTACGGCGGGAGCACGAGCTGCTGCACGCCGTCGCCCAGCGGCTCAGCCTCGCGCCGGAGGAGGTCCCCGGCCGCGTCGCGGCGCTGCTGGATAACGCGAAGAAGTTGGAGAAGGAAATCAAGCAGAGGGCCGCCGAGTCCGCGCTCGGCCGGGTTGACGAACTGATGGCCAAGGCCCAGACGGTTGCGGGGGTGCCGCTGATCGCCGCCGACGCGGGTGAACTGGACGCCGATGCGCTCCGCAGCCTGCATGCCGGCATCCGCGCAAAGCGGCCGGACGATCTGATCGTGCTCGGCAGCGCCGCCGACGGCAAGGCGTTCTTCATCGCCAGCGCCAGCGCGGCGCTGGTGCAGCGCGGCGTGCATTGCGGCAAGCTGATCGGCGCAGTGGCCAAGCTCGCCGGCGGCGGCGGCGGCGGCCGGCCGGACAACGCCCAGGCCGGCGGCAAGGAACCGGCAAAAGTGCCCGCGGCGATCGCCCAGGTGGCCGAGCTCGTCGCGCAACTGAGCAAATAAACCTACCCGGCTGGCGCAACGGCGCCGCGCGCGCTCACTTCGCCGGGTTGGCGCCGGGGTTTAGCGTGCGGATGGAGTACAACCCCGTGCTGGCGGTGATGAAGAGCGTGCGGTGATCCCGGCCGCCGAAGCTGACGTTCGCGGTCCATTTCTCCGGCACAGCGATATGCGCCACCTGCCGGCCGGCCGGATCGAACACCGTGACGCCGTGGCCGGTGAGGTAGAGGTTGCCCGCCGTGTCCAGCGTCATCCCGTCGGAGCCGAGTTCACAGCGCAGACGCTTGTTGGTCAGGGCGCCATCAGCTTGAATATCGTAAGCCCACGTCTTGCCGGCCTTGATATCGGAAACGAACAGGGTCTTCCCGTCTGGCGTGCCAATGATGCCGTTGGGCTGAACGAGGTCGGCCGTAACGCGCTGCAAGGTCCGGCGGTCGGCGGCGAGGAAATAAACCTGCTCGCTGTCCTGCGGGCGCCGGGTGGAGGTCCACCATGGGCGCTGGTAGAACGGGTCGGTGAAATAGATCGCTCCGCCGGGCAGCGGGAAGACGTCGTTGGGTCCGTTCAGTGGCTGGCCCTGGAACGCCTGGGCGAGCACCGTGTGTCGGCCATCGGGAGTGATGGACCACAGCGCGGTCTTTTCGTCGGCGCAGGCGAGCAGGTGGCCCCGGGCGTCGAAATGCATTCCATTGGCGCGGCCGGCGGGTTGCAGGAATGTGGACAGGCCGTCCACGCTCCATTTCATGATCCGGTTGTTCGGCTGGTCGGTGAAGAATACATTCCCCGCCTTGTCGCAGGTGGGGCCTTCGGTGAACTTGAAACCGCCGGCGAGTTTTTCCAACTTCGCGTTCGGGGCAAAGACCGCGTTGGTGGGAGTGGTCTCCTCCGCGCGCGCAAGGGCGACCGCGCCGAGGAAATTGGCAACAGGTATGAGCAATTTTTTCATGGTGACCAGCATACCCGCCGCCGCCCCGCAAGGACAGCGGCAAATAGTCTGTAATGGGGCAGTGACGTAGGGGCGCAGGCTTGCTGCGCCCGCCGGCGGTGAGCGTGTCAAACCCTCGGGCGTCGCCTCTCGCCGGGTCGGAGACCCGGCCTACAGTATGATCTTATCGCCAGCGACGTGTGACGGAGGCCTTACAATGGTCAGAGGCTGCCGTAGCAGAGCAGGCCGTGCCGGGCGCGCTGCTGGAATCCAGAGACATGCCCACGGTGCGCCGGCGTCCATGGTGGGAGCAAAGGGCGCTGTGTCCCTGGGAGTGATCTCTTTTTCGACACCCATTTAATTACCCGGCCGGATAGTTAAATGGGTTCTTCTGGGTTTTCCGTGTGAAATACGATTGTGTATAATGTCGGGATGCAAGACATACAGTTATACCAGCAAATATTGGGCGACACCCGGCCGTGGCGGGTGGAGCGGGTGATCCTGAACCGGGAAACGCAGAGCATCGAAATGGAAATGGCGCTGCCAGAGCAGGTTTGGGCCTGCCCGGCCTGTCATGCGCGGATGCATGTGCACGGCTATGAACGCCGGCACTGGCGGCACTTGGATAGTTGCCAGTACCGCACCATCCTGACGGCGGATGTGCCGCGGGTGCAGCGCGATACGCACGGGACGCAGACGGTGCAGGTGCCGTGGGCGGAGAAGCACGGACGCTTCACGGCTTTGTTCGAGCGGTTGGCCATCGACCTGTTGCAGGCGCGTTCGACCAGCGCGGCCTGCGACATCCTGCGGATCAGCTGGGACGAGGCCGACGGGATCAAGCAACGACCGGTACGTCGTGGGCTGGCGCGCAAGCAGGTCGGCGCCCCGCTGCGCCGTCTGTGTGTGGACGAGAAGAGTTTCGGACGGGGCCAGGATTATGTGACGTTGGTGGTGCAGGCCCCTGGGGACCGACCGGCCACGGTGGAACATATCTCGGATGGTTACACGACGGCGTCGTTGGATGCCTTCCGGCAATCGCTGACGAGGGAGCAATTGGCCGGCGTCGAGGCGGTGGGCATGGACCTGTGGGAACCCTACTGGATTTCCACGCTGGCGCATGTGCCGGAAGCGGCCCGCAAGATCGTGCATGACCCCTACCATCTGGTCAGCTACATGAATAAGGCTGTGAATATGGTGCGGCAGCAGGAGCACCGTGTACTCCATGCTATAGGGGACGACCGTCTGAGCGGCACCAAACAACTCTGGCTCTATGGGATCGAGCGGCTCCCGCCGCGTTGGCAAGCCCGGTGGGACGAACTCCGCGGCCAGAAGTTGAAGACGGGCCGGGCGTGGGCCATCAAAGAAATGTTCCGTGACTTCTGGACCTTGTCGACCGCAGAAGATGGCCGTCTGTTCTTCAAGGAATGGTATGCTTGGGCCATCCGCTGTGGCCTGCAGCCGATCAAGAAAGTCGCCAGGATGATGAAGGCGCATTTGGAGAATATCCTGACTTTCTTTGTTCATCGCCTCTCCAACGCCTCTGCCGAAGGCCTCAACAACCTTATCCAAAGCCTCATTAAAAAAGTCTATGGTTACCGCACCCGCGAGCGCTTCAAGACAGACATCCTATTCCATGCGGGCGGACTTGACCTTTACCCGGCTTTCAGTCAATGAATATTCACACGGAAAACCCGGAAGAAGCCTTTTTTTCGATCCGGGGTTCAACTGCATTGACACGACCATGATCAAGGCGGGCGGCAAATACCATCTCATCTTCAAAGACGAGCGGTCCCAACCGGTCTCGCGAAAAGATTTGCGCACGGCAGTGGGCGATTCCGCAACCGGGCCCTGGAAGAATGTCTCGGAAGCCTTCTCAAGGAAGGGTGTCGAGGGAGCATCCGTGCTGAAAGTGGGCGATGAGTATGTGGTCTATTTTGATAGATACGAGGGCGGCGGCTAAGGCACCATGAAAACCAGGGATTTCATCAAATGGGAGGAACAGAGTACCAGGCTGGTGGTGCCTCCGGGGACCAGACACGGCGCGGCGCTGACCGTCCCCGGCAAAGTCATCGAGAAATTGATGGCTCAGAAAAGCAAGCCGTCACCATGAAGAACAAGGCATCCCATGGCTTCTGGACGTCTTGCGCGTTCTACGCGCTGTGCATGGTCGGCCAGCTCGTCTGGGTGCTGCTGGTCATGCCGGAGACGAAGGGCGTGTCGCTGGAGAGGATCCAGGAAGAACTCGGGATCGAATAGGCGAACGTTTCATGACCACAAGCAAAATGAAAATAACAAACGTATGAAGAATGCACAATCGTTATCGGGATCCAGGGCTCGCAGCCGGCGCTGTGTCATGGCGTTGATGGTGGCCTTGGGAAGTGTTGTGATCTGCGCCCACCGGGCGGCGGCCGAGCTGCCTGGCCCCGTGGCCGACTATCGCGCAGTGGTCAAGAGCACCGACCTCGAAACCTACTCGCGTGCGGCCCTCGCGTACCGCAAGGGGTCGATCAAGAACGATCCCTACCGCCCGCTCTACCACTTCACCGGCGTGGAGAGCTGGATCAACGATCCGAACGGGCCGATTTATCACAACGGAAAGTATCACCTTTTCTATCAGTTCGATCCGCAGGTCCCCGACGGCAAGGGCGGGTGGGCCCGCAGCCAGCGCTGCTGGGGGCACGCCGTGAGCGGCGACCTGGTGCACTGGAAAGACTGGCCGGTGGCCGTGTGGCCGGACACGCCGTATGACCGGAGCGGTGTCTACTCCGGAAACACGTTCATCCATGAAGGAAAGATACACGGCCTCTACACGGGCAATGTGAATGGGCCGTCTGAAACCTACGGCATGCTGACATGGAGCGAGGATGGCGGCGTGACGTTCAAGAAGAAGATGGTCATGCCCAACAACCAGAGGCCGAATCAGCACTCGCCGGTACACTGGGACGCCCAGGTCTGGAAGGAAAGCGATACCTGGTGCCAGCTCATCGGGGGTGCCACCGAGGCACCGAAGCAGGGTGCCGCTTGGCTGTGGAAGTCGAAGAACCTCGATAACTGGACGCTGCAGAAGAACATTGCGCCGTCGATCAAGCACAGCGGCTATTGGGAACTGCCGTATCTGCTGCCGCAGAACGGACGCTACGTCCTGATGGTCGGCGCCGGCAACCCGTATTGGATCGGTCGCTACGATCCGAAGACTATGGAATTCACCCCTGAAACGCCAAGGCGCGATGTGGACACGGGCGACTACTACTCGTTCAACCCGCACATGGTCGACGACAAGGGCCCGAACGGATCCGCACGCCGCATCATGCATGGCTGGGCCACGATCGGTCGACCGCCCGAGGTCAAGGACGTGCCATACTGGGAGCAGGCCCACTCGATCCCGCGCGTGATCTCGATCCGGGACGACCGGCTCTGGCAGCAACCGATTCCCGAACTGCAGTGCCTGCGTTACGATCATGGGAAGCTCGCCGGGCGGAACCTTCCGGCTGGCGCAGCCATTCCGTTGCCGGAACTGCGCGGCGACGCGCTGGAGATCATCGCGTCATTCGACCGGAAGTCTGCAAAACGCTGCGGCCTGATCGTCCGGGCCGACGGCCAGGGGAACGGCACGCGGGTCTGGGCGGACGCCGGCAACAAGTTCGGTATCGAAGGGCGCGCCAATACGCATTTCCTGAAACAGGGCGATCCCGTGGATCTGCGCGTCTTTGTCGACCGCGGCGTGCTCGAGGTCTACTGCAACGGCGTGGCGGTGACGCACAAGTGCTTCGCGCCGGCGGACCGGATCGAAGTCTTCGCGTTCAGCGAAGGCGGCGAAGCGACACTGGACGGGATCGAAGCCTGGAAGATGAAACCGATGTGGGAGTAGAGAAAACCGTGTCGGGTGTTGGATAGCGCGGAGCGTGTGAAGAGTCTCCGCCGTGATGGAGTGAAGACGGCGGCACCCGATGGGGGAATACTGGAATCAGCGACACGCGACACCCTTGAGTAGATTCGAGTAAACATGCAACACCACTAATGTCCCAACGTTACACAAACAGCAGCAACTGGTTATGAGTTTCTTGAATTTCGGTTTCGTAGTCCCATGATTGAAAGGCCTGTAGAATGGGGGTTTTCTCGAAGAGGGAGACGCTCAGGATCTGTAGAATTGTGTAGAGCGGCTGCTTGATGCCGAGGCGTTTCTTCAGGATGGCGACCAGCAGGTAGGTCGCGATGGCAATCCAGATTTGTGTTTTCACCGCGTTGGGCGTGGTGCCGATGAAGACTTTGATGCGCAGATGCTGTTTGATCCATTTGAAGAACAGTTCGATCATCCATCGCGCCTTGTACAGCTTGGTGATGGTCAACGCCGGCAGCATGAAGTTGTTGGTCAAGAACACGAGCCGCGAGTCTTCTTCGGGGTCGTAGAAGTGGATCCGGCGTAGAGGCTCGGGATAGGCTTTGAGGGAATAGAAGGTTTCCAGCATGATTGTCTGGTCGCAGATGACACCGGTGGTTCTGTCGACGGGCCGCGAGTATCGGCGTTGGAAGGTGAAGTTGTCCTTGGCGCGGGTGACAAAGAACGCCTGGGACGTTTTGATTTCGTAAAGCCGTTTGAAATCGAGATAGCCACGGTCCATAAGGTAGTAGGCTCCCGGAGCAGGCACAAGATAGTCGAGGACATTGACATCGTGCAGTTTTCCATCGGAAATCAAGATAAACTCGGGGATGCTGCCTCGCAGATTCAGCAAGGTATGCATCTTCACCACGCCCTTGTGCCTTCGAAAGCGGGCCCACGGAAACATCGGCAGGCAAAGGTCGATGGTGGTCGAATCCAGTGCGTAGACCGAGGCATCCAAGTCGACGGCAAGATCTTCGTCGGCGTAGAGACGGCGAGCTTCGACGATCAGCATCTGCGCGAACTCGGCATAGATGCGCCAGTCGCGCATTTCGTTGGCATTGGAGAGATTGTTGCGCGAGACCGTACTGTGAATACCCATGTGGTAGAGTTTCAGTCGCATCGCCCGCAGGCAGGCTTCGATGTCGCGCAGGCTTTCGCGATAGGTCAATTGCGCGAAAGCCATGACGCGGAAATGGTCGGTGCATTTGAACTCTTTGACTTTGTGGTTGCCGCGATAGCGATCCACACATCGGTGAAAATGGTGCCAGGGCAAGTGCTCCATGAGCTGAGAGAAAATCGTCGTGCCTGCGTACATCCGGGCCTCCCTCCTGTTTTGGAGGGTCGAATGCTACGGCTGAATTCAAGTCGGAAACAGACATTTCGGCCTACACTTTATTCACTATGAGCATGTTACACAGAATCACGAATCAAACGTTGGGACATTAGTGATGCAACACAGGAAGTTATTCATCTGGTCGATGATCTCGGCGCTGGCCGGGTTCTTGTTCGGCTTAGCCCGTCTTTTCCCATTCGCGGCTCACATCTCGGTATTTCCTGGGTTTTCGCTCAAAGGTCTGCCCCACATTTCTTCCGCAGCTCTTCGATTCGGGGTGGCGGCTGGGGCCCGCCGGCCAGCGGTCCGCGCGCCGGTGATCCACAGCGGCGGCTAGTGCTTGCCCTGCTTGCTCGACGCCGACGTCACGCTGAGGCTGCTTAGATTATGCGCCGTGCCGATAAATATGGCGCGCATCCCGCTCTGTACCTCCTCCAGCTTGCCGACCTTTCCGTTGACGGTGATCTTGGTGACGGCATTCACTGTTCCTACTATAGTCTGCCCCCCGCCGCTGGATTTTAACGTCACCGTTTTGGTCGCCGCGTCGACCGCGTCGACGGACCAGGTGGTCGTCTTGTGTACCTTGTGCTTGGGTTTGGTGATAGCAGCGCCGGCCTCTGCCGCCATGCCCAACACCCCGACGATGATCAGCAGCACCAGTTGTTTACTCATTGTCCGCAGCCTCCGTGTATTATCTGCATAGCTTTTCCCGCCCGTCAACCGGATTGCCAGATGCGCGGTACCGTGAAGGATCAGTTCAGCGCCTTCCGCGAGACCGCTTCTATCGAGGGTCCGTACTGCTGAAAGAGCAGCTTGCCTTCTTCGTCATACAGGCTGATGATCAGCCCGGTGAACCCGATGAACCCATTCCCGTCGACTGTGAACGCCTGGCCGCGCGCGATCTTCGGCAGGGCGATGTCCTCCGGCTTTTCCCGGGACACGCTCGGCGGGCGCCCGGAAGACCGGATGAAGTACTCCAGCACCAGCTTGCTGCCGGCCGGAATATCGCAGTTCTTGGCGGCTATGACGATCCGGGGAAAGCTGAACCGCGACGTCCGGTCCGTGACTGCGCTGGCGCGCAGCTCGTAGTGAAATTGCGCCAGGCGGAGATCGGAGGGGCATTCCACGCGGAGCGGTTGCAGGTTCCGTATACGCGGTTCTTTACCCGGCGGATAGAACTTGTAACCGCCCACTTCGACTATGGCGCCGGCTGGACTGGTCTCCGATGAACCGGTCGGTTCATGCGCAGGGGGCACGGATGTTTTTAGCAACCCCAACGCCTCGCGGACCCGGTTGTTGCTCAGCAGCTGGTCCGTTTCCGCCTTCACCTCGTCTACGCCGCGGGTGTCATTATGGGATTCCCGAACCTTGCGGAGGTTCGCCAAGTTCTGCAGATAGCGTTCGCTGGCGGCGACGATCTTCTGCGCCTGCTCGCGCGGCAAGCCGGCCGCTTGCGCGCGCCAGGCATTCTGTAACTTCCGCAACGCCGGCAGCTCGGAAGCCAGGACGCTTTCGGGTATGTCGCCGGCCTGTTCGAATCGTGTTTTTTCGCCGCTCACGACGAGCACCGCCGACAGTTGGTTGCCCGCGGATTGAAGCGAGTCCTCCAAGGCTATCAGGCCTTCCAGGTAGTTTTTTTGAAGCAACTTGGCGGTATCGCGCTCCTGACGCAAAAGGGCGCGAAAGGACGCCTCGAACTGTTTTCTGACTTCGTCCAAACCGGGGTCGTTGGCCGCCGGAGCGGGCGCCACCTGTCCGCAGACAGTCTTCAGCATCAGCAGCACGGCACACCAGATGAAGATAGTTTGTTTCACAACTACCTTACTGACAATAAGAAATTGCTTTGGCGCGAACGAAGAGGACGCACCGTTTTGCGTGCCGCCGGGGTGTCGTAGGTGCTCATGGCGCGACTGTGACCTTGGCGGCTGGGTTAGTCAAGCCCGTTGGTCCGGCATTTATTACCCGAAAGCGCACTCCGGAGCGCACCTCCGGCGGCTATTGGCGGCGCGAGGATAGACCCGGCCGCGGCGTTTTGCTGGGTTCAATCATAAAACGGGGAGGGATCGGGGTAGGTGCCGTAATCCAGGAAGAGCAGTTTATCCGAAACCGGCCGGGCGGCTGCTTGGCCCATGGCCCGCCAGCCAAGCGGCCGGTCAATGCTCCAAGCTGGTTTACGCCAGGCTGCTGGGCGGAGTGTGCTGCTGAGCTGCGGCGGGCCGGTCGCCGTAGCACGGCTCATAGACCGTGCTGTAGGCTGCTCCAGCGCAAACGGAGGTGGTAAACACCTGCGTTCACCGGCAAAGCAGCATCCTGTTCAGTTTATGCATTTGACAGGTTCTGCCGGCGGGTTATCATGCCGGCATGAGAACAATCGAACTCAAAGGGGGGCGTGTTGATGTGGGTATTCGCCTGCACCGGGTACTGCTTACGATGCTGGCGTCCTGTTTCGTCGTATTCGCCGTCCGTGCGCTGCACGCGGCTGATACCAAGGAGCCGACTGCACAACTCAGCCAGTTCAAACTCGGCGAGTACCTGACGGGCCCGAAAGTTACGCTGAACGACGCTACTAATAAAGCTGTCCTCATCGATGCTTGGGGGATCCATTGCGGACCATGCCTGGCCAGTCTGCCCGAGATGGAAAGAATTGCGAAGCGCTATAAGAACAAAATGCTCGTATTTGGCGCCCATTGCCAGAATGGGACGGACGACGAGGTGGAGGCCGTGGTCAAGCGGAACCGGCTTAGTTATACGATCGTCAAAGGCGTCCAGGCCCCCATTTCCTTCCGTGGCATTCCGCATGTGTTTGTCTTCGACCCGACTGGCGCGCTGGTCTTCTCGGGCCATCCTGCCGATAAGAGCTTCGAGCGGTCGCTGCACAAGGTCATCAGCAAGGTGCCGGCCACGTCCGGTGTCTCGGCGAAAAACGCGTCTGTTGCCGACGCCAAGGTGAAAACTCCGACCACCGCCAAGGCCCAGACGTCCAGCCCGGCGGGCACGAAGCCATAAGGCGGCCTTATCGGCAAGTGCAGCCTTGATGAAGAGCCCGGCAATTCAGCCTGATATCACGCTGTCGCCCGGCGTGGCAGCGATTCCCAAAGTGGGCCGAGGACGAAAGGCTGGTATGCTTGCACGAGGTCACACCGGCACGGGCGGAGCGATACGCTGCCGATGGTTGTGTTAAGACTTGGCGAGCGTGTAATACGCCTCGTTCCAACGCAAGGCCTGCTTGATTTCACTGACCGAAGCGTCGGCGCCGATGTGGATGCACTCGATTCCGGCCAGCTCGGCGAACAGCTCCAGATGCTGCGCCGTGAGCGCCTGCGTGAAGCCGGTATGGTGCGCTCCGCCCGCGTAAATCCACGCGGCCGCCGCCACCTTCAAGTTCGGCCGCGGCACCCACACCGCCCGCGCCACCGGCAGCTGGGGCAGGTCTTGACTGGGCTCCACCACGTCCACTTCGTTCACGATCAACCGGAACCGGTGACCCAAGTCGATCAACGACGCGTTCAGCCCCGCCCCCGCCGGGACGTTGAACACCAACCTGGCCGGATCAGCTTTGCCGCCGATGCCGAGCGGATGAATCTCCAACGACGGCTGACCGGCCGCGATGGAAGGACAGACCTCCAGCATGTGCGCGCCGAGCACCTGCATGCCGCCGGGCACGAGATGGTATGTGTAATCTTCCATGAACGACGTGCCGCCCGGCAAACCGGCCGCCATCACCTTCATCGCCCGCAGCAACGCCGCCGTTTTCCAATCGCCTTCCGCGCCGAAGCCATAGCCGTCGGCCATCAACCGTTGCACGGCCAGGCCGGGGAGCTGTTTGAGGCCATGCAAGTCTTCAAAGGTCGTCGTGAACCCCTTGAACCCGCCGGCCGTCAGGAAGTCGCGCAGCCCCAATTCAATCTGCGCCGCAGCGCGCAGATTATCCATGCCGGCGCTGACGCCGGGGCCGGGCCTATACTCGGCGAGATACTTCTTCACGAGATGCTCAATGCGCGCCTTGGAGACTTGGTTGACGCCTTGCACGAGCTCGCCCACGCCGTAACCGTTCACGGAATAACCGAACCGCATCTGCGCCTCGACCTTGTCGCCCTCGGTGACGGCGACCTCGCGCATGTTGTCGCCGAACCGGGCGATCTTGCCGCCCTGCGCATCCGCCCACGCCGCCGCCGCGCGCGACCACGCGTTGAGTTCGTCCTGCACATCGGCGTCCTGCCAGTAACCGACCACCACGGCGCGGTTCTTCCGCAAGCGCGTGCAGAGGAACCCGAACTCCCGGTCGCCGTGCGCGGCCTGGTTCAGGTTCATGAAATTCATGTCGATCGCGGCCCACGGGATCTCGCGGTTGAACTGGGTATGCAGATGCACGAGCGGTTTACGCAAGCTGGTCAGCCCGGCAATCCACATCTTCGCCGGCGAGAACGTGTGCATCCAGCAGATCAACCCGGCGCAGTTCGGCGCGTTGTTCGCCTCCCGGCAAAGCTGGGTGATGGCCTCGGGCGTCGTCAGCACCGGCTGGCACACCACCTTCACCGGCACGGCCCGGCCCAGTGTCTTGGCGATTTGTTGAGAATGGGTGGCCACCTGCTGCAACGTCTTCGCGCCATACAGATGCTGGCTGCCGGTTGCGAACCACACTTCGTATTGTTTCAGATTGATCATGATGAGTTCTCGCAGATTATGTCTTCTGACCGTAATACGCCTGTGTGCCGTGCTTCCGCAGGAAATGCTTGTCGAGCAACGCCTGCGAAATCGGCTGCGCCAGCGGCTGCAGCGCCAGCGTGTGCAACGCCAGCTCCGCCACCACTTCCAACGCAATCGCATTCGCCAGCGCCTGCGCCGTGGTCGCCCCCCACACAAACGGCGCATGCCCTTCCAACAAAACCGCCGGCACCTGGTTCGCATCAAGTCGTCCCAGATGGAACCGCTCAACGATCACCTTGCCGGTATGCCACTCGTAGTCCGCCTCGATCTCCTGGCGCGTCAAGGGCCGGGTGACCGGCACCGGCCCGTAGCAAAGATCCGCGTGCGTCGTCCCGAAACAGGGCAGCTCCCGGCCGGCCTGCGCCCACATCGTCGCAAACTTGCTATGGGTATGAATGACGGCGCCGATATTGGGAAATGCGCGGTACAACACCAAATGCGTCGGCGTGTCGGTACTGGGGTTCAGTGCACCCTCGAGCACCTTGCCGGACTCCAGCGCCACCACCACCATCTGCGCCGGCGTCATCTGCTCGTAAGGAACGCCGGACGGCTTGATCACCACCAACCCGCGGGCCCGGTCAAGGCCGCTCGCATTGCCCCACGTCCGGATGACCAGCCCGGCGGCCACCAGTTGCAGGTTCACTTCGCAGACTTGCTGTTTGAGCTCTTCGAGCACGCGCTTCCTCGCAACGGTCATTCCGCCGCATACGCCGTGCCGCCTGGGCGCCGTTAGTATGCGGCAACGCTTATTATCTGCGGCGCGGGCTGTCAAGCCCTTTATCCCGACCCCAAGCCTCGCCTAAGTCTGTGGACACATGCGCGGCGAACCCCAGGCGCCCACCAGCGGCAGCCCCGCCGGCCGTGGTTTATTCCCGCGCGGCTTCGAGGCAGGCGCGGATATTGGCCGTGCTGACGTCAGGCGGCATACCGCCGCCGCAGGAGAGCATCCAGCGCGTCGACGACTTGGTTTCGGCGCGCAGTTTCCGCACCGCCGCGCGCACCGCGGCGGGCGTGCCGGCGGCGAGCACATCGCGCGGCGGGATATTGCCGAGCAGCGCGACCTGCGGGCCGGCCAGCGCCTGCATTTCGTTCAGCGAAAGTTGGCTGCCGGGGTTATAGAGGTTGATGCCCACGTCGCCGTAATATGGCAGGCTCGCGGCGCACGGCGCATCGTTGTGGAAGAACTTCACGCTGACCTCGGCCGCGTAGAGCTCCTTGAGGTACGGCTGGCCGAATTCGCGGAAGTCCTCTGCGCCGATGAAGCCGACGATGTCGTCCAGCAGCAGGAGGCCGTCAATCGTCGGAATGGTTTCGCGCTGGAGTGCGTGCCACTGCTTGAGGAAGTCGGTGACGATGCGCAGCAAGTGGTGCACCGGCTCCGGATCGGTCTTGAGCGCCAGGAGCAACTCGGTGGTGCCCATCAAAAAGCTGGCGATGTTGAGCGGGCCGCGCGAGACCGAAAAACGAATCTGGTGGCCGAGGTCTTCGAGGCGCGGTCGCGTCCAAAGCAGCCGGTGCAGCATGAACGGCAGCAGGCCATCCCGGGCGGGGTCGGGCCGCTTGAGGTCGTTAATTTGCGCGGGCGCGGTGATGATCTTTTCGGCGTAGGGGAATTCCTTCGCCGGGAAGGAACATTTCGAGCCGAAGGCCGAAGGCTCTGTGCACATGCCGAATTCCGACCAGAAGCCGGGCAAGAACGTGATCTCCGGGAACGTCTCGATGGCCTTGCGATTGGCCTCGAACCACAGCGTTTCGCTGGCGAAATAATCCGTCATGGAGAGGCCGGCCCAACCCGGCAGCCACGGGCAATCAATGATAAAGCCGACCGGCAGCTCCGGCAGTTTCTCGCCTCGAATTACGGCGAGCAGTTCCATCCATTGCGGTTGCGTCACCGGGAGCCTCGCCTGCGTGTGCCGCGGTAAACGGTCATGGTTTTCCGGCCCAGTCGGTATAGGTGCTTGCGCCGTTAGCGGCCGCGCTTGGGATCGTGTCGAGCGCACGCCCGGGCGGCCGGCGGCCGTCCGCCCAGCGGGGCGGTTGTTTGAGCTGGTAAAGCATTTCGCCGGCCTGGGGCACCAGCAGCACCCCGGCCGCCTCGCGGTTGGCGAAGTCTTCCAGGCGGATGGTCTGCGGGTCGCGGTAGCCGAGGTTGATCTTGCGGCAGAGGTCGGCGGGGATGCCGGTGGCCAGCGTCACCTGCACGCGGCAATTTTCAATTCCGTTTTCAAAGGCCCCCAGGCCGCGCACATGCGTGGAATGCGCGAGCACGCCCCAGGGGTAATGTTCGAACCGGGCCCACTGCTTGAGAAAATAATCGCGGCAGTGATAACCGATTTCCGCGATGACCCGGCCATGCGTGACGGACAGCTCCGTGACGTGCGGCGCGTAGATGATCAGTTCGCCGCCGTCGGCCACGACCGGCTCAAGCTTATACATGCCCTTGCCTGCGACCCACAGGTCGTCATACATCGGCGGCATGCAGGACAGCACGGTCTGGAACGGATGGTCCTTGTACAGGATGTGCACTTGTCGTGAGAGTTCGCTGGCGGCGTCCCACGCGGTTTCCGGCGTGCCGAAGAACAGCCCGGCCAGCGCTTTGTCCGGCGCGACGACCATGGCGAAGCAGCGCTTGCGCACACCCACCAAGGCGGCCGCCCGATCCACGACCTTGCGCACCGGGGTCCATTTGTTACCGATGATTACCGGGTTGGTGAGGACCGCGCCGAGCCAGTGGAAGAAGTTCAAAATCTTCGGCCCGCCCACGCCGGGGAAGAGATACTTGTTGCCGCCGGAAAAGCCCACGACTTCGTGCGGAAACACCGGGCCGACGATGATGACCTGGTCGTAATGGAACACGCGCTGGTTGATCTCCACCGGCACGTTCATGGCGAACAAGCCGCCCGTGAGTTCGCTGACTTCCGCCGCCGTGAGCAGGCCAATTTCCCGGAGCGCGGCGGGATTGCCCCACTCGTGATTGAAAAAACGGACTTTTTTGAATTCGCCGCGATGTTGCTCGACGGAAAGCTCCAAGCGCCGGCAAATCGCCTCCTCGCTCAGCGGCGGGTGTGTGCCCAGCGCGACCAGCACATCGAGTTCCTTCGTCACCGCGCCGATCTGCGCGAAGATAGTCTTGAACAGCAACCCCACCGGCGCGGTGCGCGTATGGTCGGGCACAATCAGCAGGACCCGCTGGCCGTGGTAGTCGGCGGCGGGCAGCGCTTGTGCGACGATGTCCGCGACTTGCGCGGCGGTGAGTTGGGTGGGGACAGCGGATGGGGTGAGGCTTTTCATTGGGCATGGGTCATTTCCCATGGGCCGTTGTGGGGAACTAGATGGTTTGCGACAGGTAGCCGCCATCCACGCGGATGTCCGTACCGGTGACGAACGAACTGGCCTGGTGGCTCGCGAGGAAGACCGCCGCGCCGACCAGTTCGCGGGCTTCGCCGAAGCGGTGCATGGGCGTGTGTCCCCAGATGGCCTGCGTGCGCGCCGTCGGCGAACCGTCCGCGTTGAACAGCAGCGTGCGGTTTTGTTCGGCGGGGAAAAATCCGGGGGTGATGGTGTTCACGCGTACGCCGCGGGGCGCCCATTCCCGCGCGAGAAACTGGGAGAGGTTCAGCACCGCCGCCTTGGCCGCCGAGTAGGACACGACGCGCGACAACGGGATGTGCGCGGAGACGCTGGCGATGTTGATGATGCTGCCCTGGCCACGCCGACACATGGCCGGGCCAAATTCCTGGCACGGCAGCAGCACGCCGCCCACCAGATTCAAATCGAAGTTGGCCTGCCAAGCTTCAAGCGGTATTTTTTCAAACGGATTTTCCTGTGTGACGGTGACCTTGGCATCGTTACCGCCGGCGGCGTTAACGAGGATCGTCGGCGCACCGAGTTGGGCTTCAATTTGTTGGTGTACTTCCGCGAGACTGTTCCGCGACAGGGCATCACCGCTGTAAAACAACGCCTGGCCACCTTGGGCTTGAATGGCTTTTATCCGCGCCTGACCACGTCCGGCGTTGCGCCCCACCACGGCCACTTTCGCGCCCGTGTCGGCCAAGCCCTCGGCCAACGCACCGCCCAGCACGCCGGTCGCGCCGATGACCACGGCCACTTC
>JAPLSZ010000076.1 GCA_026398385.1 Kiritimatiellota bacterium
ATTTTGTTCTTCTTCCAAGTGCATCGGGGCAGAAACGCATTCTTCAGGACCTATTCGCCGGATCGGATTTGGTAATGGTTCGCAATGAGGTGGGGCTACCATCCGAGTGCTCGTTTGAGAGGACAATTCTGACGTTGTTTCATTCACCCAGACGCGCAGAAGTCGTTAACATGTTTGGGACAGAGACGCGGCGCAACTTCGAGCAGTTGTACGAAGCTTTGGCGTTGGGGTAGTGAGGGTGCTGGACGGAATGCGCCGAACAACCGCGAGGAACACTACGGCGCGTATCCGCGCCGAGGTTCACGCTCATCGTTCGTGCCGCGGGTCATACGGTGGGCGCGGGCGCGTCGGCGGGGGACGCGGCGGAAACGGCTTCGGCAGCGGGCTCCGCCGGCGGGGTGGGGGACGCCGCGAGCGGTTCCGGCGGAGGCGCGGACCGGCTGAACTCCAGGGCCCGTCCGCCTTCGCCGCGCTTTTCCTGGTTGAACTTGACGGAGACGATCTTGGAGATGCCGCGCTCCTCCATGGTGATGCCATAGAGCACTTCCGCCGCGCCGATGGTCTGGCGGTTGTGCGTGATGACGATGAACTGCGACTGGGCGATGAACGTCTGCAGGACCTGGATGAACCGGCCGATGTTGGATTCGTCCAGCGCCGCGTCCAGCTCGTCCAGCAGACAAAACGGGCTGGGCTTGACCATGTAGAGCGCGAACAGCAGGGCCACGGCGGTCAGCGTGCGCTCGCCGCCGGAGAGCAGCGAAACCGTCTGCAGCTTCTTGCCCGGCGGCCGGGCGATGATTTCGATCCCGGACTCGAGCACGTCCTCCTCGTCCACCAGAACCAGCTTGGCCGTGCCGCCGCCGAAGAGCTTGTGGAACATCTCCTGGAAGTGATGGTTGACCAGGTCGAAGGTCTTGGCAAACATCTCCGTGGTGGTCTTGTTGATGCGCTTGATCAGGTCCATGAGCTGCTGCTTGGCCTTGTTCAAGTCATCCTGCTGCTGGATGAGGAAGTTGTACCGGGTTTCGAGTTCCTGGTGCTCCTCGATGGCCACCAGGTTGACCGGGCCCATGGATTCCATCCGGGCGCGGATTTCGGCCAGGGTGGTTTCCAGCGACTCCCGTTCCGGCTGGACGCCGTTTTCCCAGGCGGGCTCGGGCGCGACCATGACCTGGTCCAGCGCGATATGATAATCGCCGGTCACGTGCTCCACCAGGCTCTGGTGGCGCATGCGCTGCTCGGCGTGCTCCAGATCCAGCTTGGCTTTGTCGCGCCGCTGTTCGTCGAGCCGGGCGCGCTTTTGCCGCAGCACGGCGTCCACGGCGGTCAACGCCGCGGTGTTCTCCGCGCGCCGCGCGTGGGCGCCGTCGAGGCGCTGCTCCTGCTGCTGCACGGGTCGCATGTCTCCGGGCACATCCATGCGCACAGCGACGTCGACATCGCAACCTGGTTCGAGCGGACCGATGTATCGTTCGGCGTGCTCGCCGGCGCGATAGGTGGAGAGGCCCGCGGTGCGCTCGCGGATGACGGCTTCCAATTCGCGGATGCGCGCCTCGAGCGGTTCGCGGGTGGCGACCAGGTGGTCATGCTGCTGGCGGCGCTCGGCATGGAGCACGCGGCGCTCGGAAACATGGGAAAACAGCTCCGCGCGCTCCTGATCCAGGGCGCGGAGCGTATCCTGCTGGGTGTTGAGCGCGGCGCGCACATCGGCCTGCCGGGCGCGCAGGCGCTCCATCTCGGCCAGCAATTCCGAGCGCCGGTCGCCGCCGGAGCTTTGCTGGTCTTCCAGCGTTTTCAGCTCCCACGCCACCGTTGCGGAGCGCTGTTGCAGCTCCTTTTCCTGCTGCGTCAGCACCTGGCGCTCGCCCTGGCTCAGCGCCAGCGCGCGCTGCCGGTCTTCGAGCTCCTGGCGCGCCTGGGCCAGGGCGGCTTCCGCGGCGGCGTCATCCAGCGAAAGCGTGGCGGCATCCTGCTCGGCGCGTTGCAACGGATCGCGTAGCCCGGCCAAGTCGCGGGTCAACGCCTCCAGCAGGTGGCGGCGGGCAATGGGGGTGGCTTCGCGGGATTCCGGCCGCCAGCATTCCAGCGAACCATCGGCGCGCCGCAAGTCGCCGGCGGGCGTCACCAGCACCAGCTCCGCGGGGAGGGGCGTGGGCGCTTGATCGAGTTGGTCCACCACGCGCACGTGGCCCAGCAGCCGCTGGAGCAGGGGGCGCACGGCGTCGTCGCACGTGATGGCGTCGAGCAGCGGCGTGCCGGGTCCCGCGGCCGCCGGGGCCGGAGCGGGCAGGGCGGTCTGGACGGCCAGCAGGCGGGCGGAGCCGGCGGCGCTGGCGACCACCGCGCGCAACAGCGCCAGGCCGGCGGCCTCGTCGCGCACGACAACGGCGTCCATCCAGGCGCGCAGCACCGCCTCGACGGCGGTGCGGTAGGCCGGCGTGGTTTGGAACAGCGCGGCCAGCGCGCCGAGCAGCGCGCCCCGGTCGGCCGGGAGCGGCTGATCGGCGTCGAGCAGCCAGCGCGCGCCGCCGGGAAACCCCTGGCCGTCGGCCTCGCTTTTCTGCAGCAGTTCGAGCTGGGCCTGATGCGCGGCGATGTGCGCCTGGCCCTGGGCCATTTGCTCGCGCAGTTGCCGGGCGCGTTCCGCGCGCTCCGCGCGTTCGCCGGACAGAGCTTGGACACTTTCCTTCTGCTGATCCGCCGCGCGCTGCAGCTCCGCCAGTGCGCGGGCCATGTCGGCCTGGTGCGCGGTCGAAATGTCCAGCGCGCGTTGGAGGTCGGCATGTTCGGCGGCGAGTCGTTCGCGGCGGATGATGGTGGTGCGTTCCCGCGCCTCCAGTTCCGTCAGCTCGTTCTGCCATTTGGTCAGATGGCCTTCGAGCGCGAGTGACTCGCTGCGCAGATCGTTCAGGCTGGTCCGCAGCTCCTCGCTGCGCGCCTCGTGCGCCGCCAGCCGGGCGGTATGGGCGGCCAGCTCCTGCTCCGCCACGTCCCGCGCGGCGGCGGCTTGCGTCACTTGCTGCGCGAGTTCGCGCAGCGCGGCGGCGTGCTGCTGCAGGCGAGCGTCCGCCTCCGCGGCCTCGTGCGTGTCGCGGTTGGAAAAGGCCTCCAGTTCACGAACACGATCCTGGTTGACCCGGATCAGTTCGCGATAGCGCTCCAGGTCCGCCCGGGCCTTGCCGGCGGCATCAATGGCCGCGGAAATTTCCTGCTCCGTGCGGCTCAGCGCCTCCCGGTTGCGGGCGGCCTGATCCTCCACCGCCGCCACGTCGGCCACCGCCGCCGCCTCCCGCGCTGTCAGCTCCGCCAGCCGCTGCTCCAGCGCCTGGAGTTCCTGGCCAAGCGCCGTCAGCCGCTCGCGGGAGAAAAACAGGTCGTAGCTGCGCAACTTCTCCTGCAGATCTTTGTAGCGCCGCGCCTTGCCGACCTGCCGCTGGAGCGAAATGATCTGGCGGCGGACCTCGCGGATAATGTCGCCCAAGCGCAGCAGGTTGGCCTCGGTGTTCTCCAGCTTGCGGAGGGCCTCCTTCTTGTCGGCCTTGTACTTCGTGATCCCGCTGGCTTCCTCGAAAACCTCCCGGCGGTCGTCCGGGCGCGAGCTCAGAATCTGGTCAATCCGCCCCTGTTCCATGAGCGAATACGAATCCGTGCCGACGCCGGTGTCCATGAAAAGCCGCTGAATGTCCTTGAGGCGGCAGGGGGTTTTGTTGATGAAATACGCGCCCTCGCCGGAGCGGAAGACCCGGCGGGTGACGGTGACCTCGTTGAACTGGGTGCCCAGTTGTGTTTCGCAATCCGCCAGGGCCAGGCTCACCTCCGCCATGCCCAGCGGCTTATGCGTGTCGGTGCCGTTGAAGATGACGTCTTCCATCTTCGCGCCGCGCAGCACCTTGGCGCTCTGCTCGCCCAGCACCCAGCGGATGGCGTCAGAGACGTTGCTCTTGCCGCAGCCGTTCGGGCCGACGATCGCCGTCATGCCCGGCTCGAATTCCATCCTGGTCCGCTCAGCAAAGCTTTTGAAACCGATCAATTCGATATTTTTAAGATACAAGTTGTCCCATCCTCCGCCGGCTTTTTTCGGCCACGCAACGTCCTGCCGCGGTCCACTGATTTTCTATAGCAAGTACCCCGACAGATATCAACCACAACCGCTGGCTGTCCCCCCAACATCCCGGCCCAACAAATGGTTTTTGTTTCTTTTCGTTGGCCCCGTTGTTAACATGCACATATGCATGAACGTTCTCGACCAGTCGCTGAGCCGTTAGCGCCGCTTCGTAAGCGTTGTATGCGGGCCATATGGCGTCGCCTTCCGCGTGGCCGGTGGAGTTTCAATCTGGGCAAACTTGTCACACGCTCCATCTTGCGACCAGAATCACATCACTACACGGTCAACATCCGATTTGCCGGCGAAATCCCGATGCAGCTTAACCTCGGCTGCTTTGTAACAAACGACCTGTATTGCCTCGACGATCATTACGAGTCTGTCACGCTCAAATTGTGGCGTCATCTTGCGCAAGATTCCCGCACGATTCTCGATATTGGCAGTCACATTGGCACCTTTGCGCTCGTTGCCGCATCTAGGAACCAACAGGCCCAAGTCATTGCGGTAGAGGCTGATCCCGACAACTTTGCGTTGTTGCGAAACCATTGTGTGGCATGGCATAATATAACATCTATTCATGCGGCTATCGCTGACCGTGCGGACGAAATGTGGTTCTTACCCGAGGCGGGCAATGATGGTGGCGGGCGGCTCTCCAGCGCGCGACCTCCCGATGGGTCTGGGTTTCCTGTGCGCACGATTTCGCTGGCAGATCTATGCCGGCAACAACGGCTGGCTGGTGTTGATTTGATGAAACTAGATGTTGAAGGTTTTGAACACACATTGATGACGATGAACAGCGATTTTTGGGAGGAATTTCCACCCCAAAACCTGATCGTCGAACTGACCTGTGAACGCCACAAAGCAGCCCTGACTGAGGATTTGTTCCACGCCATGAAGCGCCGTGGGTACCGATGGCGGCGCGTGCAAGGGTTATACGCCATACCATGGGGTAAACCTTGTGACCTAGCGAACTGGCATTTCTGGCGATGAACGTCTGGCGCTGATGACCCTCGCCGCCGCTCACCACCCCGCCCCGAACGGCTTGACCAGGCGCACGGTGCAGGCCGCGGCGCCTGGATCATGAAAGCCGCGGCGGCGCAGCCCCAGGCCGGCGAGGAAACCGGCCCCGTACAGAAAGTGATGCAGAAAGAACAGCAGCGGCAGCCACGTCGCCTGTCCTGGCCGCTTGGCCCGCAGGCTTTCGAATACGGAAAAACCAAGATTCAGCGCGACATAGAACAAGCCGGGCGCCAGGGGCAGCAGCCGACGCAGCCCGTCCGGGACGGACAAGCGCGCCGCCAGGCTGGGCCATAGCCAGAGGCAAAAAGGTCCCAGCAAAATCCAATACAGTGTGAAGAGCACCGCCGGCAGCACCATCAACGAAAAAGAGCGGGGACTCAGCAGGGTTTGCGCGGCGCGCCCCCGGCCATAGGTGTAGATTTGTTTCATAAACTTCCGCAAGGATGACCGCTGGCTCCGGTAGATTCCGGCCGCCGGCACATAGATGACCTCGCCGCCGGCGGACTGCATCCGGCAAATCAGGTCATTTTCTTCGTTGGGATACAGGTGCTCGTTAAAACCCTGGAGTTGCCGGAAACTCGCGCGATCCATCATCATGTTGCACAGGATGATTTCGTGCTGGTCGGTTGCGCGGGTGGCTCCCACCCGGGCATAGCGTGCGCGTACCGCGCCGCCGCCAAACCGCGATCCCAGCACGAGGCCCACCCCCTGTTGGAACGGTTGGTCGCCCGGCGGCGTAAGACTGGGTCCGCCGACGATCGCCCGCGGATGCGCTTGGAATAGTTGCGCCATGAGGGCCAGCGGGTCCGCGTCCCGGCCGGCGTGACCGCCGGGCGGGAGCAGCGTATCCGAATCGAGGAAATACAGCAGGTCGCCCTGCGCCTGGACCGCGCAACGGTTGCGCTGGCCCGAGGGCTGATTGCCCACGGTGTGCCAGAGCTCCAGCCGCTCCGGCGGATAGGCCGAGTTCCGGATGCCAGCCAGGGCGGCCGTAACGCTCTCCTCCGGCCGGGAGGGGATGATGATGGAGATGCGTGGCGGCAGAGGCCGCTGCGCAAGGTTGGTAGCGCTGTTATTCATGGACCACTCATGCCCGACATTCCGCGCGTAGGTCCGTCCATTGCCCCAGGCGCTCCGCGAAAGCCCTGCCAATGACCGCCCAGTCAAAATGTTCGCGGATGAGGGCCCGGCCCTGCACCGCCAGCGCGGCGCGCGGCGGCGGCGCGTGCAGCACGCGCAAGATCTCCCCGGCGAACGCCGCCGCGGAGGTGGCGGACTGAAACGTCACCGGCCGGAACTGCGCCAGATCGCCAAAGTCATTGCAGACCAGCGGAATGCCGGCGGCCAGGCATTCGCGCACCTTCATGGAAACCCGGTGGCGGTTGACCTCGCGCTCCTTGTAATACACGAGCGCGACATCGGCGGCCTGCAACCAGTCGTTGATTTCTTCCGGCGTCTGCTGACCGGTGAAGATCACGCGCGCCCCGTCCGGCAACGCGGCCGCCAGCCGCCGGAAGTGCGCCTGCATTGGCCCGCCGCCGGCGACCACGAAACGCACGTCGGGCTGCCGGCGTAAAACGGTCGCCACGGCCTCCAGGATAACGTCCAGGTCGGAAGCGATGTTGAGGTGTCCGACATAAATCAGGGTCGGGAATTCACCCAGGCCATACTGCTGCCGGAGGGCCGCGCGCCGTTCGGCTCCCGCCGCCCCGGCCAGCGGACGGTAAATGTTCAAGTCCACCCCTTGTCCCAGCCGATAGATTCTGTCCGCAGGCACGCGGTATTCGGTGGCCACGAATTGCTGCAGCCAGTCATTGTGGCAGGTGACCAGATCGCACCGGATGGGGAGCGGCCGCTGGATCCGGCGCAGGAGGGCCGAGGCCCAGCCGCCGCGATAGCCGTAATCCACGTCATCCACATCCACCACGACGCGCCCCCCGCCCAGGCAGCGGCGCTTGAACAGGAGCGGCCAGAGCGTGGAGGGATAGGGCTTGATCACCACGGCCACATCATACCGGAACTTCAGGATGACCGGCAGATAGCGGAGGAACGATAGGGGCAGGTCCAGGAAACACGGGAGCGATGACGGCGGCGTGGGCAGCTCCACGGTGTGTCCGCACGCCCGCAAGGCCTGGGCCAGATGCCGGGCGCGCAGGTAACAACCGCTGTCCCGGGCCAACGATGAAAGGACTAATATCTTCATAAGCTCCAACACGCACGGTCCTGGAGTTCGCCGCGGCCGGCGCCCCTTGACCGCCGGCCGTGGGAGGGGGCCGCGCGGCGCGGCTTCCCACCGGACCATATTTATCGGACGACAGCCTTCTTCCGCACCGCCCGGATACGCTGCCACACTTTCCAAGCCCCGGTGATGTTCCATTTCCAATCCAGCAGACGCACCTGGGAAAACAAATAGCCGGGCCGGAGCAGGACCTTACGGTAAATCCAGTTGCGCAACTCGGAGAGCTCGGCCGCCGTCAGCGCCTCCGTGCGCACCACCGGCTCGGGATACAGCGAGGAATACTTGCTCCAGTCCTCCGATAAAAGATATCCGCGCTCCTTATACCAGCGATAGTTCGGCGTGCTCGGCAACGGAGTGGAAAAGCAGAACTGGGTATAGAAAGGCCGGATCTTGTGGATGAAACGGCAGGTTTCCGCGATGGTTTCCTTGGTTTCGCCCGGCAGGCCGATGATGCACATGGCATAAAACAGCAAGCCCGCCTTCCGGCAGTTGGCCGCCGCCGTTTCCACTTGCTGCAAATCGATGCCTTTCTTCGTCCGCGACAGCACCGCGGGCGCGCCGGACTCCACGCCGATGGCGACCTCGACGCACCCCGCCTGCTTCATGCGCCGGGCCTGCTCCAGGGTGAACAGATCCGCGCGCGTGCAGCAGGCCCACTTGAGCCCCAGCCGTGCGTCCACCAGTTGCTGCAACAGCCTGTCGAAACGCGCCTTGTCCAGTCCCACCACGTCGTCGAACAGAACAAAACTCTTGAGCCCGCGATGTTCCTTCAACCAGCGGATCTCGCGCAGCACCCGTTCGGGCGAATGGTAGCGGATGCGGTTGCGGCGGTAGGCGCAGAACTCGCAGTTGAACGGACAGCCGCGGGTGGTTTGGATGACGGCAAAGGGAGCGGGCAGAATGCCCGTGTGATATGGCTCCAGCGAGGGCAGCAGATGCCAGGCCGGCAGGGGGAGGCGGTCGAGATCCTGTACCGGTTCGGGGATGGACGTGACCGCCAGGGCGTCCTGATTGCGCCAGGCGATACCCGCCACGTCGGACCACGGACGCTGCGTCACCCGGGCACGCAGGATGTCCACGATCACGGCATCGGGTTCAACCAGGGTGAAGAGATCCACAAAGGGATATTGGGTCATGAACTCGCGCAGCACAAAATCCGCCTCAGCGATGATCTTGCAGCGCGAAATGGTCAGCGCCTGCCATTTTTCCTTCGCATAGCGCAAGACCGCGGAGTCCTCGCGCTGACAGTCAAACGCCACCCGCGCGAATACCACCTCCGGCCGGAAGTCATCCATGCGCCGTTGCACCTCCGCCAGCGTAAGGTCCTGTCCCATGGCATCCAACAGGCAGACCTCATGTCCCGCCTGCTCCACCATGGCCGCCACCTGCAGGTGGGAAAGCGGCGGATAGGTCGAGCCCATGTCGCGGTGCTCAAAGCGTTCCTCGCGCACGACGGTACAGCCGGCCACCTGCGGCGGATTGACGATCATGACCTTCATGCGCTTGTGCCCCCGTCCTCCCGGGAGCCGCCGTCGCCGTGCGCTCCGGCATCGCTCCGGCTGTAATCGTGCAGATGACCCTGCAAGGACCGGAAGCCCGTCCACGCCAGTTGGACATCCTTCCAGGAACGGATGGTCACCAGGGATTTGAACAGGAACAAGGGATGCTTCATGATGCCCCACATGCGCCGGCACCAGAAGGTGGTGTCGATGCCGGTTTGCAAGACCGGTTCGGATTGATCGAACCGGTCGTAATCCAACGGATCCAAGCGGAACCAGCCCTTGCGGACCGCCAACTGATACAGGGGAGTTCCGGGATACGGGATGATTACGCTGGCCTGCAGGGAATCGCCGAAATGCGTCCGGTAGAGCATCATCCGCCGGGCGGCCTCAAAAGTTTCCTGTGCCTGGGCCGCGGTCTCCCAGGGATACCCCACCATGGTCGTCAGCATCACCACCAGGCCATGGCGCTTGGCGCGCTTGACGCCCTCCTCGATTTCCTCAATCGTCTCGTCCTTTTTCAGTATTTTCAGGGTCTCGTTATTCCCCGATTCCACCCCGATCTTGAGCAGGCGGACATTCAGGCGTCGGCACAGGAGGGCGGTTTCCTCGTCGATGTTGTCCGCCCGCGCATTCGTGGAATACTCCACCTTCCGCGGCAGCCCGCGCCGCTCCATCTCCGCCACGAATTCACGCAGCCAGGGCTTGTTCCACATCGGCCCCGACTCGTTGTCGTCGAACACCTCCGTCACGCCGTAGCGGTTCACGAGCAGCTCTATTTCGTCCACGACCTGTTGCACGGGACGCATCCGGGCGCGGGTGCCCCAGCAGGTATATTGCCAGATGCAGAACGTGCAGCGTCCCGGCAGGGAGGTTCCCAGGACGTCGCGACGCGCCAGACGGGCATCGCCCGCCTCCACGTCGGGATTCTTCCCGCCACAGCCGCGGCCGGAGAGGATGTACGCGCAGGGACGATGCAGATAGGCCTCGCCGTAGTTCTGCCATTGCGTGAGTTCGCGGTCGATCTGCGGCGCGCGCGCCAGGTCGTAGTAAGCGGCCGCTCCGGAATCCCGGAGGGCATCCCCCTCGCGCCAGTACAGGCCGCCGGGGCGCTCCGCCCGCCGCCCCGCCTCGAATTCCATGAGCTCGTGGAGGACGAAGTCATAGTCGCCGCTGCACAAGACATAATCCGGATTGGATTCCCGCAGGTTTTCCTCGGGCCGAAAAAAAAGGTGATCGCCCAGGAAAACCACCCGGACGCCGGTCCGTTGCTTGAGTTCGCGGATGTAGGTCCAGTGGGTCTTGACGAGGGGCGTCTTGGTTTCGAGCACCACCCAGTCCGGCTGGAATTCGTGCAGGCGCGCCGCATAAGCGGCGAAATCCAGTCGCGCATTAATGGCGTCCAGCCAGAGCACTTGGTGCCCGCCCCGCGCGCTCATCCCCCGCCGCACAGGGGTGTCAGCAGGTCATGCCCAACCGCGGAATCTTCAGGCGCTGGCGGGCGGTTTCGCCGGCGAGCAGGCACGCTTTCCGCCACGGCCGGTGGTCGCGGTCGGTGCGGACGTGGCGGTCGAGCTGAAGCGGGAGGGTCCGCGTCCTCGCGGACCATTGGTGTGAGGGGTTTTACAAGAGCCTCCCTGCTAAAATGGTTCAGCCCTTTGAGGCGGAGGGGGGGCGGGCCGGTCGGTTCATCCCCGGCTTCCTCGGTGGACCTCACAATAGACTATCCGGCCGGATAGTC
>JAPLSZ010000081.1 GCA_026398385.1 Kiritimatiellota bacterium
GCAACCATACACGAAAATGGTTAAGGGAATCAAACCATGATACGAATCATAGCTTTGACGAGCGGTGCGCTGCTATGGGCGGCGACGTTGTCGTCTATGGCGACAACGCCGAGCGTGAGCATCGGCACGTCATTCACGCTGATCACGCCCGGCCATGAGGCCGTGGTGTTCCCTGGAAGCGCATGGACCAATAGCGGTACTTTTACCGCGACGCCAGCAGATTCTCCGACAAATCACGGCGAGTGGAAAATCTTGGGGCCGGAATATACGTGGACGATATCGCCCGATTCTTCTGATCTGACATTCGACCCACGCACCAATGCTACGGTGAATTTGGACTTGCTGAACAGCAACGCTTGGGGTTGCGTTTATACGATTACTAATATAGTAACCTGGAGCGAAAGCAACATCGTGACCCATTACGTCCAGTCCGTCCTGCCGCTGACCAACGGCACTGCAACCAACTCCATGCTGCTTGACGCCCTTAAAGTGAAGTTAAAGAACCCGATCGACACCGATGGCGATGGAAAGATCAACGACTTCGCAGGAGACACAAGCAACCGTACGGGCAACACCTTCAACTACGACCGATCCTTGACGAATCTGTGTACGATCCCCTGCCGCGTTAAGATCGATCCGGACACAGCCGAATTGAGAACCCAATTTAAGGGCAAAGTGACGGCCACCCTGACTGCCATAACGGACGCCGGGTTTACGTCGATATTGACCTGGGATCACTCCGTTTCAGGTGATCCAGCCTCCGGATCGCTCGTTTACAACTCCACGTCCGCCGTGTGGGAGGCAACGGCGACATTCACAGGATTGCCGAGTGCTCCATCTAATTCCTGGGGCCGCGTCCCCAAAGGCCTTCACGATCTCCTGTATGGGGATCGCATTGTAACCATCACCGTTCAGAATCCGTCCGGCAGCGGCACGTTCTGCACCAATGCCACAAACTACGAGGTCTATTTCGGGGACAGTCTCGTGATTGGTGGGGTCAAGATGGCCGAGACAACCGTGAACTACGCGAATCACATCGCATCGTTGATCAGCGGGACAGCACTCAAACGCGAGATATTCGATAAGATGAATTGTTCAACTGAGACTTTCAGTTTTACCGGCGACAGCAACGCCTCAAACAACTTTGTCATGCGGTGCAAAGCTGTTGAAATTATGGATGGAATGGACAATGGGAGCATAGACGTGTCTTACCGCGATCCCTATTCGCGATGCGGTGATACTATGGTTACGATAACGACAAACAATAGCGTTGTTACCACAAACTGGGTGTTCGGAACCTATTGGCTGCCAAAATATACGAATTCTCCGTATAGTAGAACATTTCTCCAAAAGTCAGGTACTGCGGCTCACAATGCCATCAATAATGTTACGCCATTCCGGGGAGAGTGTGCGGGGGCAATCGAGATATGCATTTTTACGGCCGCAGACTTTGCGATAGGCGAATCGGAGTTCAATTCTCTACATCCAGCAGGGTCGCTCGGTTTGGCTGATTTCGGATCGGATTTTGTCACGCACATGGGGACTATGAATGACACCAATACTCTCGTGCCAGGCGATTACATCTATATGAACAATAAGAACGACTATAGAGAAAAAGCAACAAATAAACCTGCCATTTGGACTGGTGAAAATTGCGTCTATATGGGCTTGCATGGGGGGGATGTCGGCACTTTTGGTGGACTCGGCGACAATATGAGTTTCCTAACGGAAAGTGAAATGCGCGACGTGTTGCAAGCCGGTTACGAACACGACTGCCCCACTATTGTTGAAGACCCACTTGTCCAAATCAGGTTCACAATCCGAAAAAGAATGCAGACAGGAAACTAACGGAGGGAAACGACCGTGACGAAGAAAAAGACCAATCAATACCCCTATGTTCTCATGTTCGTGCCTTTATGCCTGCTCGCCCTGCCAGTGATTCTGTACGCCGCAAATCAAGAAGGTATCAGTGTAACCTCAACAAACACTCCCAATCAAATAGCCAATGACCGAGCAAAGGGTGGACCGATAACCAACGAAGTGTCAAAGGCCCTGTTGTTGAGCCAGCGTTTGGGTGGTCCTGTTTCGGAGGTCCTATTACGAAACCAATTCATAGTTGGGAAAGATGGCATCCTACGGCGCAAACAGATTACCGTTGGCGACCTTAAGCGGTTGTTAAAATTTGAAAACAGAGAACTGGAACCACTCGATTCAGTATCTATAAATCAAGAATACGAGTTGCCGTTTAAGGATGTACGGTGTTTTGTCGATGTCGTCGAGGAGTATAAAGACATCGACGACGATGCCACGCTGGTAAATGTCTCAGTGAGTACAAATTCGCCGCCATATTCAACGACGAGAAACGCTGAGAAAAAGAGAGGTTTCAAATTTAAGCCCGCGAGCCAGTAGCCAGCGCAACGCTGGCTACTGGCATGAAATCTGGAGTATCGGCCAGCCCGCAGGCTAGAAGGGCGATGGCGTTGAAAGAGGAAAGCAACTTTGCGAAGCTGATCGCAGGAATTGAGGTGGCTTTGGATGGGCAGATGACGGAGCTGCGACCGGCATGAAGGCGTTAACTCTTAACCTTTGGTTTGACCCCGATTCCCCCGTTGGTCTTGGCCCTAGGCCTGGCCAGGCAGCGCCAGGTCGCCTTGCGGCGTAACGTAGGCGGCGGTCAGGCGGCGCACGTCTTCGACATCGCGGGCAATTTGCGCGCGCAAGGCTGCGGGCTTGTCGAAGCGGCGGACGTCGCGCAGGCGGGAGATGAAGAAGACCTCCAGCGCGCGGTCATAGAGCTGCAACTGGGCGTCCAGGAAATGGACCTCCACCAGATTGGCCGGCGGCGTGAATTCCATCAGCAGGGCGGGGTCGGGCCGGAAGGCGGCGCCGAGGTGCCGGACGCCGTCAATCAGCGCGCTGGCGGCGTACACGCCGGGCGGGGGCAGCACCTCGTCCACCGGCGTGAGATTGGCGGTGGGGAAACCGAGTTGCCGGCCGTAGCCGCGGCCGGCGAGCACGGCGCCGCGGACGCTGTAGTAACGGCCGAGCATGCAGGCGGCCTCCTCCATGTGGCCCTGGATGATTTGCTGGCGGATGCGCGTGCTGGAGATGGGCGCGTCGGTCCAGAACACCGGCTCAACGATCCGCAGCCCGAGCTCCAGCTTGGGCGCCAGCCGGCGCAGGACGTTCGTGTTGCCGCGCGCGGCCTGGCCGAAGGTCCAGTTGGCGCCGACGACCAGGCTCGCCGGCGAGGGCAGCGCGGCGCGGAGCCGCCGGACAAACGCTTCGGGTTCCTCGGCGGCGAGGGCGCGCGTGAATTCCAGTACGACGCAGCCGGCGACGCCGAGCTGGCCGATTAGCTCCAATTTCTGTTCCAGCGTGGTCAGCAGGGGCGGCGCGGCCGCCGGCTGCAGGATGCGCAGCGGATGCGGTTCGAGAGTCAGCGCCCAGGCCGCGCCGCCGGCGGCCTGGGCCCGCAGGACGGCTTCGTGGATGACGCGCTGGTGACCGCGGTGCACGCCGTCGAAAAACCCCGCGGCGACTTCCAACGGCGCCATGGCCAGGGCGAGTTCGCTCAGCTCATGAAGGACGCGCATGGGGTGGCTCCGGGGGCGCTTTGGAAAACTGATGCATGGGGAGAATGTGCGGCAGCACGTCGTCCGGCTTCAGCTTCAGCAGTTGGTCGAGTACCACGGCGTTCTCGATGCGGAGCGCGCCGGACTGGGTGCGGCGCAGTTGCTCGAGGAACGCGCCGCAGCCCAGTGCGCGGCCGATGTCGGCGCAGAGGGTGCGGACATAGGTGCCCTTGGTGCAGCGCAGGCGGAAACGCGTCTGGGGCGGGGCGAAGTCCTGCAGCTCAAACTCGAAGATATGCAGCCAGCGCGGCTCGCGGATCACCTCCAGGCCCTGGCGCGCCAGCTTGTAGAGCGGGACGCCGTTCCTTTTGATGGCCGAGACCATGGGCGGCGTCTGTTGGACGTCGCCCAGCCATTTTTTCATCTCGGCTTCGAGGGCGGCGCGCGTGAGGCCGGAGCAGCCGGCTTCGCCGGTCACCGCGCCGTCCACGTCCTCCGTGCTGGTGGTGGCGCCGAGGTGCATGACGCCCTCGTAGATCTTGTCGGCGCCCATCATCTGGTCGGACAGCCGGGTGCCCCGTCCGAGCAGGATGACCAGCAGGCCCGTGGCCATCGGGTCGAGCGTACCGCCGTGGCCGACTTTCCTGATCCGGAACGTCTGACGGATCGCATGGACCACGTCGTGCGAGGTGCAGCCCGACGGTTTGTCCACCAGCAGCACGCCGTCCCAGGGGTCGAGTTCGCGCGGCGGCGCGGAGGTCTGGGCGTAAGGGGGTCTCATGCTTCGTCCTTGTTGGGTTCGGGGCCGGGCGTTGGCGGGGCCCACTCGGGATGCTGGGTTTCCATGTTCTCGATCAGCCGCAGCACGTGGTCGCCCTCTTCCAGCGACGGATCGAGCGCAAAGTTGAGCTGCGGCGTGTATTTGAGGATCACAACCTTGCTGATCAGATGCTGGATTTCACCCCGATGGCGCTGAAGTTGGTGCAACAGCCGCGTGCGGTCGGCGGCGTGGCCGCGGATGGATACCAGTACGCGGGCGGTATGCAGATCGCTGCTGGTGAAAACGTGGGTGACCGTGACGGCGGCGAGGTCAAAATCATCCCCCGTCATGACGCGGAACAGCGCGCCGGCGATCTCCCGCTTCAATAATTCATTCACCCGCGTTAAGCGTGGCACGGCCATGCGCGTTCTCCTCTGGCGGTTGCCGGCCCGGGGCGCTGCCCGCCCGGGTTCCCCGAACGGGGAGCGGTTCGGGGCCTCACAGTTGCTGGGCGATCTTCTCCACTTCGAAGAATTCGAACACGTCGCCGGGCGCGTAATTGTCGTAGTTGTCGAGCCGCATGCCGCACTCCTGGCCTTCGTGGACTTCGGCCGCGTCGTTATGGAAGCGCCGGAGGGAGGTCAAGGCGCCCTCGTAGACCACGTCGCCGCCGCGCTGGACGCGGGCGCGGGCACGGGAGGTGATGTGGCCGTCGGTGACCATGCAGCCGGCGACCTTGCCCTTCTTGGTCAGGTCAAAGACTTCGCGGACCTCGGCGTGGCCGATGACGATCTGATGGATGGTGGGCTCGAGCAGGCCGGCCATTACGGCGCGGATTTCGTCGAGCAATTCGTAGATGATGCTGTAGAGGCGGATTTCGACGCCCTCCCGCTTGGCCAGGTTGCCGATGCCGTCTTCCTTGCCGACATGGAAGCCGATGATGATCGCGCTGGAGGCGCTGGCCAGGAGGACGTCGTTGCCGGAAATGTTGCCCACGCCGGAGAGTAGAAATTCAAGCTGCACCTTGTCGCTCTTGATGCTCCCGAGCGAGTTCTGGATGGCCTCGAGCGAGCCCTGGACGTCCGCCTTGAGCACGACGCGGAGTTTGCACGCCGCCTTGGCCGTCTGGGGGCGCATGAGGTCGTCGAGCGTCGCGCGTTTGGGCGCGGTGATTTCCTGCAGGCGCTTTTCAGCCATCAATCTTTCGGATTGCGCGCGGGCCAGCCGGTCATTGGGCTGGACCTGGAATTCGGCGCCGGGCTCGGGGACGCTGGTCAGGCCCAACAGCTTGACGGCCATGGAGGGGCCGGCGGTGCGGACCTTGACACCCTGCTCGCTGCTCAGCGCCTTGACCCGTCCCCAGCAGGGGCCGCAGGTGACCGCGTCGCCGACCTTCAGGGTGCCGCGTTTGACCAGGATGCTGGCCGTGGGTCCCATACCGGGCTCGACGCGGGCCTCGATGACATACCCCTGGGCGCGCCGCTGGGGATTGGCGCTGAGCTCGAGCATTTCCGCTTGCAGCAGGATCATTTCCAGCAGGTGATCGATGCCGGCGCCAGTGACCGCGCTGACCGGGCAGCAGACGATGTTTCCGCCCCAGTCTTCCGGGGCCAGGCCCTCCTGCTGGAGCTGGCGCTTGACCCGGTCCACATTGGCGCCGGGCAAGTCAATCTTGTTCAGGGCCAGCATGATGCAGACCTTGGCGGCCTGGGCGTGCTGGATGGCCTCACGGGTCTGGGGCATGATGCCATCGTCCGCGGCGATGACAATCACGGCGATGTCGGTGAGGTTGGCGCCGCGGGCGCGCATGGCGGTGAACGCCGCGTGTCCAGGGGTGTCGAGAAAAGTGATCTGGCGGTCGTGGTGGGTGACGGTATAGGCGCCGATGTGTTGCGTGATGCCGCCCGACTCGCCGGCGGCGACCTGCGTGTTGCGGATTTTGTCCAGCAGCGAGGTCTTCCCGTGGTCCACGTGTCCCATGAAGGTGACAATCGGCGGGCGGGGTACGAGATCCTCAGGGCGGTCATCGGTGGGTTCCGCGGCGGGTGCGGCGGCTTTGGTGACGGGCTTGTGCTCGATCTGTTTTTTCTCGTGCTCCAGCGTGAAGCCGTGCTTCTCGGCGATCTGCTGGGCGATCTTCAGGTCCACGCGCTCGTTGATCGAGGCGAAGACGTTCATCATCATCAGTTCGGCGATGAGCTGGTTGGGCTTCAGGTGCAGCAGCTCGGCGAATTCCTTGACAATGATCGAGCCCCGCAGCAGGATTTTATTCGGCGGGGGCGCGGCGGGTTCGGCCGCTTCGGCGGCGCCGGGGCGGGGGAAGGCCTTCCGGACAAGGGCCACCTGTTCTTGTGTCAGGAGACTCATGTGGTTCTTGGCGTCCGTCACGCCCTCGGCGTTGAGTTTGGCCAGAACGTCCTTGCTGAGCAACCCCAGCTCGCGCGCTATTTCATGAACCCTCATGGACCTCTTCTTTACCGCCGTGCTCGGCTTCAAAGGCCTTTTCCGCCGCGACGCGCACGGCTTGCGCGGTCTCGGCGTCAAACCCCTCGATCGTTTCCAGGTCACTGGCCTCCGCGGCGACGATGCCCTCCGGCGACAGGAAGCCGGCATGCACCAGTTTGGCCGCCCGCTCCGGCCCGATGCCCTCGATTCGGGCCAGATTGTCAATGGCGTGCGCGACTTTTTCCTCGAAGCTGATGTCGGCTTCGTCCTTGTGAATATCGATTTTCCACCCCGTCAGCTTCGAGGTCAGACGGGCGTTCTGGCCCTTCTTGCCGATGGCCAGGGATAGCTGGTCGGCGGCGACCACCACGTTGACGGTGGTGGTGGCCTCGTCCACGGAGAGGCGCAGCAGCTTGGCCGGCGACAGCGCGTTGGTGACGAACACCTTCACGTCGTCGTGCCAGCGGACGATGTCAATCTTCTCGCCGGAAAGCTCGCGCACGATGTTCTTGACCCGGGTGCCGCGCATGCCGACGCACGCCCCCACGGGGTCCACTTTCGAGTCGTTCGACACGACGGCCAGCTTGGTCCGGAAACCGGGCTCGCGGGCGAGCTCCTTGATTTCGACGGTATGGTCCGCAATCTCGGCCACCTCCAGCGCAAAGAGCTTGCGGACGAACTCCGGATTGGCGCGCGACAGGATGAGCTGCGGGCCGGCGGTCTTGCTGTCCACGCTTTGCAGCAGAGCGCGGACGCGGTCGCCGATCTGGTACTCCTCGGTGGGCACGCGCTCGCGGGCGGGCATCACGGCCTCAGCCCGGCCGAGGTCAATGATCACATCGCTGTGCTCAAAGCCGCGCACGATGCCGCTGACGATATCGCCCGGGCGGTCCTTGTACTCGCGAAACACCTTTTCTTTTTCGGCCTGCCGGATTTCCTGCAAAATCGCCTGCTTGGCCGTCTGCGCCGCCACGCGGCCGAAGTCTTTCGGGGTGACCTCGATCTCCATGTAATCGCCCAATTTGGCATCCGGCTTGATGTGCCGGGCGTTGACGAGCGTGAGCTGGTCGTGTGGCGCGGTGATGTGCTCGACCACCTGCACGCGGGCGAAGGTCTTGATTTCAAACGTCTTTCGGTCCACGGCAATGCGCAGTTCGCGCGCCGGGCTGACGCTCTTCTTGGACGCTTTGAGCAAGGCGCCTTCCACCGCATGGATCAAGGTGTCGCGGTCAATGCCGCGCTCCTTCTCGATATATTCAAAAACCGTCTGCAATTCGTTGGCCATACATTCCCTGCCTCACAGGCCCTGCCGCAAAAGTCCATAATACAGAAAAGAGTGGGCCCTGCCCACTCCTCCACCCGCCAAGGCCCCTGTCGTGCGTTTAGAATAGGACAGCGCGCGGCGTCGGTCAAGCTCCCTTTTGCTGGTTTTTTTGGGCTTGTCTGGCCGGCCCCTGTCAGGCAATATTATGGTAGCGGCGCAGGTGGAAAGGCGAGCAACAAATGAATGGCATGACGAAGGTGACGAGCCAGGGGCTGTTGCGGTGGTGTGTGCCGCTGGGCCTGCTGGTGCTGGGCCTGTTCGGCGTCCGGACCATCAGCCATGCGGAGATTTGGTCCCACCTGGTCACGGGCCGCTGGATCGCCGCGCACGGCATCCCCCGGATGGATGACCTTTCTCTGATCCAAGCGCAGGGTCCCTGGCTGGATGCTACATGGCTGTACGACCGGCTGCTGTATGCGCTGTGGAGTCTGGGCGGGGCGCCGCTGGTGACCCTGCTGAACGCCGGCCTCGTGGTACTGGCGTTCATGCTCCTGGTACGCGTGGCGTGCCGGTGGAGCGGGCCGGTCGCCCAACTGCTGACGCTGCTGGTCTGCGCGCTGCTGCTGGGCCCGCAATTCGTGGTCGGGCCACGGGCGGCGGGCCTTTTCTTCGCCGCGCTATTCATGCAGCGGCTGGCGGCCGGCCGGCCGGGGTGGGCGACGTGGACGCTGCTGCTCCTCGCGCAGGTGTTGTGGACCAACCTGCACGCGTCTTTTCTGCTGGGCCCGCTGATCGCCTTGGTGTTTGCCGTCGAGCAGGCGCTGCAGACTAGAAACAAAGTCCCGCCAGCCGGAACAGCCGTCGCGACGGCCGCGGAGCCGCCGGCGTGGCGGGCGAGCCTGCTGCTGGCCGTGGCCGCGCTGGCCGTGACGCTGGTGAATCCCTATGGCCTGCGCCTGCATCGCCAACTGCTGGAGACGGGTTTTAAAGTCACGGGGCTGGCCGAAGTGTGGATTTCTCCCTTTAGCGGCGAGTTCGATTCCAGCTTGGGACGGTACGTCATTTACCTGGCCTGGCTGCTGTGCGCGCTGGGCCTGGTTGCGGAAAAGCACCGCCTGCCGCTGGGGTTTTCGCTGCTGGCGTTGCTGGGTGCGCTCCTGGTCGTGCGCCCGGCCCTTTCCCCGGATTTCTTCGCCCTGCTGAGTTTCCCCTTCCTGACCCTCAGCATCGCGGCGGCGGGTGCGCTGTTGCACAACAATTTCGGCGAGCTGCTCAACCGTCTGTCGTTGAAGGCGCGCGGCTGGACCATCCCGCTCGTGGGCTGCCTGCCGCTGCTGATCCTCGGCTTGTTATTTTCCAACCATTACTATTACAGTACCGGCAGTGCCTCCGTCTTCGGGCTGGGCGTCAACGAAGAAATGTTTCCGGCCCGCGCCGCCCCGGTCATGATCCGGCAGGATTTCCCCTTGCGCTTCGTCAACGCCCTCCCCGAGGGCGGCTATCTGCTTTGGCGTTGTCCGCAACGGCGGGTGTTGGTGGATGGCCGCGGAGGTCTCTATCGCGCCGACCTGCTCGCGAAGGTCAATAGCGCCTTCCAGGGGAATCTGCGGGACTGGGCGGCGATCGAGGAGTGGACGAAACCCAGCGCGCTTCTGCTGAATTGCATCCGGCCGGGCGGCCATGGCCTGCCGGGCGCCGCCTTCCGGCCGGGGGGCCACCTCACTGGCCCAGTATCTGCTCAGCAGCGGCCGTTGGCAGCTGGCCTATTTTGATGGCACCGCCGCCATCCTGATCCGAACGATTTTCGAGAACAGCGCGCTGTTGGCGGATAGGGAAATCAAGAACTGGGGTTTGCAGGGACTGGAGCAATCCCGTCGTGCCTATGAGGCGCGCGTGGCCCGTGACCTGTTCCCCGCCCATTCGCCGGCGTTGATCGGCGCCGGCAGCCTGTACATGGCGCTGGGCCGCTATCCCGAGGCGGACCAGGTGTATACCCTGCTGGCCAAGGGTGCGCCCCGCATGGGCGCCGTCTGGCTGAACCTGGGCATCTGCAAGCTCGAACAGGGCCAGACGGACGCGGCGCTGCCCTGCCTGCGCCGGGCCACGCAAGGCCACGCCGGGGATGCGCTGGCCTGGCTCTACCTGGCCGCGCCTGCGCGCAAGCCAAGCTCCTGACAGAGGCCAAGGAGGCGGATGCCCGCGGCGCCAAACTGAACCCGGGGCTGGCCGCCGCGTTTCTCAAGACCACCAACGCCGTCGGACCCGCCGCGGAGAAGTAGAATCACTCGCTGCGCAGCCTTGCGGCAGGCGAGGTCGCAAAAGGTCTTGTGGGCGGGGCTTCCAGCCCCGCGCAAACAACGGGAGAATTCATCGCGGGGCTGGAAGTCCCGCCCACCAAAAGGGGTGCGTGGCTTGTCTGCATCTCGCGCCCGTAGGCTTGCGAGGAGCCGGCTTCACGGCGCCGCCAGGGTGCCCTCGAAGACATACTCGGTGGGACCGGTCAGCGTCACGTCGCGCGCGCCGTCTGGAGTCAGGATGAAGTCCACAATCAGTTCGTCGCCGCTGGCCGGCCGCAGGCGCACCGGCGGCGTCACCCGGCCCAGCCGTCCGGCGATCAGGGCGCTGGCGGTCAGGCCGGTGCCGCAGGCCAGGGTCTCGGCTTCCACGCCGCGCTCGTAGGTTCGCACGCGCACCGTCCGGTCCGGCTCGATGCGGATGAAGTTCACATTGGCGCCCTGAGGCGCGAAATCCGCGTGGTGACGCAGCGCCGCGCCCGCGCGCGGGATGTCCACCCCGGCGAGGTCGTCCACCTCGAGCACCGCGTGCGGCACGCCGGTATTCACAAAGTGATAGGTCCAGGATTGGCCCGCGGCCGTCAGGGTCCGCTGCAGCCGCCAGTCCCTGGGCGCCGGCAGATGCAGCCGCACTTGGGCGCCGCGCACTTCGGCGCGCACTTCGCCCGCGGCGGTTTCGATCCGGTGGTCGGCCGGCGCCGCGCAATGGTCGTGCGCGAAGCGCGCCAGGCAGCGCGCGCCGTTGCCGCACAGGTCCGCCTCGCCGCCGTCGGGGTTGAAAAACCGCATGCGGTAGTCCGCCAGGCCGGACGGGCCACCAGCGTCGCCCCGTGCGCCGCGCCATGATCCGCGCCAGCCAGGCGCGGTCGCCCGCGGGGAAGGTCAGCGCGCGGTCGTCCGCCATGATAAAGTCGTTCGCCGCGCCGTGCATCTTCCAGAATTTGATCTTCATGTCGGTCTCCGTGCGCGCGAGGATGTCCGTTGTCGTCATGGGCGGGCACTGTAGCGCGTCGGCGGCATGTGCTCAATGAACTTCTGTCAGCGGCGGGTGATTCAGCGCCACCATCGCCGGGTCGGGGCCGGGACCGCCGGGGAGGCTCACGCATCTGCTCGCGAGACGGTTTGTTTGAACTTTGCGGCCTACAGTCAGCGTCATGCCAAGTTGCCTCAGGGCCTCGTGGGACCGCGTCCCCGCCTCTGGCACCGTTCCGGTGCCTATAACAAAAACCTATCCGGCCGGATAGATTTTTGTTATGCGGCGCCGGCCAGCATCTCGCGGGCGTGGGTCAGAGCGGCGCGCGTGAGCTCGCGGCCGCCGAGCATGCGCGCCAGTTCCTCGACGCGCGCCTTTTCCTCCAGCACCTGGACCTCGGTGTAAGTGCGGCCGTCGCGGACGGCCTTGGTCACGGCCAGGTGCGTCTGGCCGAACACCGCCACCTGCGGCAGGTGCGTGATGCACAACACCTGATGGAGGCGGCCCACCTCGGCCAGTTTGCGGCCGACGGCGCTGCCGATGACGCCGCCAATGTTGGCGTCAATCTCGTCGAACACCAGCACCGGGATGCGGTCATGCTGGGCGAGCACCACCTTGGTGGCCAGCATGACGCGGGAAATCTCGCCGCTGGACGCGATGCCGCGCAGCGGCATCATCGGCTCGCCCACGTTCGGCGCGAAGCCGAATTCCACCGCGTCCAGCCCGGATGGCGCTGGTTCGGCCGGGCTCAGCCCGACGGCAAAGCAGCCGCCGGGGAAACCCAGCGCGCGTAACTCCCCGGTCACGTCGTCGGCCAGCTTCTTGCATACCGCCTGGCGTTGCTGGCGCAGCGTTGCGCCGCGGGCGTGGACGGCCGCCAACGCCTGGGCGCCTGCCTGTTTCAACTGCGCGATCTGCTCGTCGCGCGTCCGCAGGTCGTGCAGCCGCGTCCGGGACTGCTCGAGGATTTTCAGCATTTCCGGCACCGTCGGCGCATACTTCCGGCGCAGGCGCTGATAGACGGCCAGCCGCTCGTCCAGCCAGGCGAGCCGCTGGGGATCGTGCTCCAGGCGCCCGGCGAGTCCGTGCAGGCCGCCCTGGAGCTCCTGCAGTTGCACGGCCATGCCGCGGAGCTGCTCCAGCCAGTCCCGGGCCGCGGGATCCAATCGAGCCAGTTCCTCAATGTTCTTCTGCGCGCCGACCAGGGCGTTGAAGGCCGAGGCCTCGCCGTCCACCAGCGCCTCCGCCGCGCCGCCGCAGAGTTCCTGGACGCGCTGCGCCTGGCCCAGCAGGCGCTGTTCCTGCGCCACCTGCTCATCCTCGCCCTCAACCGGCGCGGCCGACTCGAGATCCTGGACGCGGTAGGCCAGGCGGTCGATTTCCGCGTCGAGATCGCCGACCTCGGATGAGAGCGCGTCGAGCCGTTCCATCAGGCCGCGCCATTGGGCGAACACGGCCTCGTACGCCGCCCGTTCGTCCCAGAGGCGCCCGAAGGCGTCCAGCAGGTTGAGTTGAAAATCGGGGTTGAGCAGCGACTGGTGGTCGTACGGGCCGTGCATGTCCACCAGTTGTTCGCCGAGCTGCTTGAGCAGTTGCAGGGTGGCGGGCTGGTCGTTGATCAGGATCTGGTTGGCGCCCTCGGCCTTGACGACGCGGCGGATGATGAGCTGGCCCTGGTCGCACGGCTCGAGCCCCGCGGCTTCCAACAGCGCATCCACGGCGGCGGCGTCGGCGAGCTGGAAGACCGCCTCCGCCCCGCAGGCGTCGGCGCCGGCGCGAATCATCCGCGTCTCGGCGCGGTCGCCCAGCAGCAGGCTGAGCGCGCCGATCAGGATGGACTTGCCCGTGCCGGTTTCGCCGGTGATGACGTTCAGCCCCGGCCGGAACTCGACCGTCACCTTCTCCACCAAGGCCAGGTTTTTTACGCGCAGTGTGGTCAGCATGGCCGCCCTTAGCTCGCGCGTCATCCTGCCAGTTTTGCCGGCCGGCGACAAGCTCCGGCCGGGGCGGGGAAGTTGAAAGCGGAAAGTGAAATATCAGACGCGCTGAGAGGGGACGCTCCGGAGAACTTTTCCCGCCGTCTCAAAGCGACAGGACGTAGGCGACCAGGTCCGCCAGCTCTTCTTTTGACAGCGTCGAGGTCTGGCCGTGCTGGTCGCCCGGATTGTACTTGGTCAGCGCTTCCTCCAGCGTGGCCGCCCGGCCATCGTACAAGTACGGTGCGGTCCGCCGGATCTCGACCAGCGTCGGCGTATCCCACGGCTGGCCCTTTTCGTTGCCGCTGCCCGCCCCCACGTCGTGCGGCTTCAAGTCCGTGAATAATGGCTTCGGATGACATGCCGCGCACCCGGCCTTCGCAAATACCTTGCGCCCCCGCCGCGTCGTCGCGTGCGGACTTGGCACCGGCTTCAAGGATCCCAAATACGCCGCGATGGCCTGCATGTCCTCCTCCACCGGCACCGAAAACTGGATATGCTTCATGCCGGCCCGGATCGCCTCCTCCGGAGTCTCGCGCACGCCGGAGATCATCGCCGGCGGCGTCTGCATCGTCAGGATAAAACTCTTGGTCTGCTTCGGATTGCCCATCCCGTCGTTCAACAAATCCCAGTTCAACGCGTCGGCCCGCGCATCCGGATGACACGTCGCGCAGCTTTGCCAATGTTGGAAGCACGACCCGGCGTCATGGAAGGCCTGCTCGCCGCGCCGCGCCGCCGTCAGCGGCGCCGGCACGCCCAACGCCACCGTGCGCACCGTCACCGGCGCGTCGTTCGTCGGCACGGTCAATACCTGCAAGGCCCCCGAGAAATACATCGCCGTCACCGGCTGGTGGCCGGCCACGGTCAGCCCGCGCGGCCCGTGGCCGTCGAGTTTTACGCGCCGGCGGATCCCGACGAGGAAACTCAGATCGTTCGGCACGTTGTCCGGCGACGTGGATACTTCGGTGACCCGTTCGCCTTTGGCCGCCTTCGCCAAGCGCTCATGCAGCGCCACGCGATCAATCACGCTCACCTCGTGCGTTCCGGCGTGCGCCACGCACAGCCACTGGCCGTCGGGGGTGACGGCGACGCCCCAGGGATTGGCGGCGCCCGAGCTCACCTCGTCCAGCAGTACGGTGTTCACCAGTGTCGCGCCCGCCGCAGCGATCACCGACAGCGCGCTGGTGTTCATCCAGCCGCGTTCCAGTTGCGTCGTCGGCAACTGATAGTGGGCCAGCGTATGCGTCACGTACACGTATTTCCCATCCGCCGACAACGTCATGCCGCGCACGCTGGTGCTGCCGTTCGGAAGCGCGATCCGGCTCACCGCCCGGCTACCCAAATCAATTACCGACACCGCTGCCGCCACGACATCCCGGGTGGCGGATCCGCTGGGCAACAAGTTCGCCACGAATAACCGTGTCCCATCCGCATTCAACGCCGCCGCGACCGGCTCGCGTTCGACGGGGATCTGCGCCAGGACCTTCTGCGTCGTCCAGTCCACGACCGACACGGTGTTCAGGAATTGGTTGCAGACGTAGATGGTCTTGCCATCCGGCGCCGCAACCGGCGCGGTCGGCGAATGCCCCACCGGCAGCGCGGCTAGGATCTTCCCCGTCCCGGTATCCAGCACCAGCAACTGGCCCGGGGCGACGCCCATGGTCACAAACAGGCGCTGGCCGTCCGCGGACAGGCAAAGGCCGGTGGGATTGTCCGGCAGCGCGAAGGTGCGGACGACTTTTCCGTCGGCCACGTCTACGCACAGCACGCAGCCCCCGGTTGCCGCCGCCACGTATACGTAGCGGCCCTGCGATTCCACAACGAGCGCCAGAGGCGAGAGCCACGGCTCACGCTCCACGGTGTTCTGCTCCTGACACGCGCCACTCAACAATGCGGCGAGCAAGACAACGACAAGTTTCACCGTGTTCATTTTCATGGTTATTTCTCCGGCTGATAAGCCAGCGACTCCCAATAGGCACGCTCGACACCGTATACGTCGATGGCATCCTTCGCAAGATCAAAACCCGCCGTGTCAAGACTCGTTAGAAATGTCCCCATTCTGGACTCATTAGAAATGTCCCCTATTCATGTGGTTGCTGCCGTAGCGTGAGGCTTGGCGGCAGCTCGGTTTTCCGCCCCCCGAGAATGGGCCATATAGCACGTCGGAGG
>JAPLSZ010000194.1 GCA_026398385.1 Kiritimatiellota bacterium
AGCTTCCGCCAAAGTCTGAGGGTGCACAGGTTTGGAAACATAGTCGTTCATTCCCGCGTTCAGACATGTTTCCCGGTCGCCCTGCATGGCGTGGGCGGTCATGGCGATGATGGGAATGGCGTGATGGCGGACTTTGGATTTCGGATGGCGAATTTGCCGGGTAGCTTCAAAGCCGTCCATCACCGGCATTTGCACGTCCATCAGCACCAGGTCGTAAGGGATGGTTTCGAGCGCTTCAACCGCCTCGGCGCCGTCGGCCACCGCATCGGCGCGCAAGCCGAACTTCTTGAGGATTCCCAAAGCCACCTGCTGATTGGTGATATTGTCCTCGGCCAACAGGATGCGCGCCTTGCGGCCGATATAGAGGTTCAGCGTCTCGCGGTCCGCGTGGCGCGTGGCGATAGCCTGCGGCCGAAGTTCCGTCCCGCTCCGCTCGGCCAGCGCCAGGCTCAGGACGCGCATGAGTTCCTGGGGCCGTATCGGCTTGGTCGCATAGGCCGCGAACCCCATCTCCTCGAAGCGCCGGGCGTCGCTCCGGGTTCCCAGCGAGGTCAGCATGACCATCCGCGTGCCCGCCAGGCGATGGTCGGCCAAAATGGTCCGGCCCAGCATCTCGCCGTCCATCCCCGGCATCTGCATGTCGATCACGGCGATCCGGAAGGGATCGTTCTCCTCCAGCGCCCGGTAAAGGGCCTGGAGCGCCCCGGGGCCGTCCTGGGCCTCCGACGCCCGCATGCCCCAGGAGGTCATCCGCGTGGTCAGGATCTCGCGGCCGGTCGAGTTGTCGTCCACGATCAGCAGGCGCACGCCGCGCAGGTCCGCGGGCGGGCCGCTTTCCGTGCGCGCCCCTTCGGCCTGCCGCGCCAACCGGACCGTGAACCAGAACTCCGAGCCCATGCCCTCCGCGCTCTCCACCCCGACTTCTCCGCCCATCATCTCGGCCAGTTGCTTCGAGATGGCCAGGCCCAGCCCGGTGCCCCCGTAGGTCCGGGTGGTAGAGGTGTCCACCTGGCTGAACTTGGTGAACAGCATTCCGATCTTGTCTTCCGGGATACCGATCCCCGTGTCGCGCACAGAGAAGCGCAGCAGGCACTCCGTCTCTCCCCTCTCCACCAGCGAGACGCGCACGGCCACTTCGCCGGCATGCGTGAACTTGATGGCGTTGCCCACCAGATTGGTGAGAATTTGGCGCAGGCGGCCCGGGTCGCCCCGCAGCAGCACAGGCACTTCCGGATCGGCGCTGCAAAGCAACTCCAGCCCCTTCTCCTGCGCCCGCACGGCGAGATTGGCCGCGAAATCGTCCAATAGGATCTGGAGATCGAAGTCCAGCGTCTCCAGGTCGAGCTTCTTAGCCTCGATCTTCGAGAAATCGAGCATGTCGTTGATGATCCCCAGCAGCGATTCGCCGCTGGCGCGCGCGATCTCGCCGTAGCGCCGCTGTTCATCGCTCAGCTCCGTGTCCAGCAGCAGCCCGGTCATGCCGATCACCCCGTTCATGGGAGTGCGGATTTCATGGCTCATGTTGGCCAGGAACTCGCTCTTGGCGCGCGTGGCGGCCTCGGCGCGCTCCTTCTGCAACCCCAATTCTTCAACCATGCGCGACAACTCGGCGGAGTTTTTCTCTTGCGCCTCGCGGGCCGCCTCCAATTCGATCATGTGGCGATGGATGAGTTGTTCGGTCCGGGCCGCCTCGGTAACGTCGAGAAGTGCGCTGCGCAGGCCTTGGATCTCTCCCGTTTCGCTCCGAACCAGGTGGTCGTGGATCTCCAGCAGCAACTCCGCGCCGTCGCGCCGCGCGTAGCGGCACCGCACGGGCGCCAGGGGTCGCGTGCCCGACAGCTTCTGAAAGACCGCTCCGGGGCTGGCATCCCTGTGCGCCTCAACGACGAAATCCCACACGGGCCCCGGGGACGGAACAAAGGTGTCCGGCGAGACTCCATAAATACGATACGTTTCGGGCGTCCACTCGAACACGGGTGCTACCAAGTCCCAACTCCAACTGCCGATGTGGGCGACCGCCTGCGATTCGGACAAGAGACGTTCTTTCGCCTGTAACGCCTCCTCCATCCACTTGCGGCCGGTGATGTCGTGGATGACGCCAAAGGTCCCCTTGTACTGGCCCTCCCTGGTCACGTTCGGCACCGCCGTCACCAGAATCTGCCGCCTGGCCCCGTCGGGCCGTAGAATCTCCAGCTCGTAGCAACTCTCCCGGCCGGTACGTCCGTTGGCGGTCTCCTCCAGGACGCGGCGGGATTTCTCGGACCTCAGGAATTCCACCAGGCTCCTCCCCAGCAGCCCATTCTCAGGAACGCCGAAGATGGTCTCGGCGGCCGGATTCGCAAATTGGAAGCGCTCCCCGGCGTCTACGAACGTGATGCCTTCCCCCGCGTGGTTGACAATCTGGCGGAAGCGCTCCTCACTCTGGCGCAAGGCTTCCTCCGCGCCGGCTTGCTTGATCACCAGAGCCGCGGTGCTCCCGAGTCCGTCCAGCATGGCATCTTCCTCTGCCAGGATGGGATGTTTGGCGAACAGGGCCAGAACGCCCAGGGTTTCTCCTCCCGGCGTGCGGAGCTGGTATCCCGCGAACGATACGAGTCCCAGTTCGCGGGCCCAGGCATGATTGTGAACACGCGGATCGTTCTGGGCATCGTTCGTGACGAACTTGGTATCTTCGCCCGATGCGACGCGTCCGATTTTGTAACACCCGAATGGAACACGCCGGTAGGCCAGGCCGTCGGTGTGGGTGTAGCGGCCGGAACTCGCCA
>JAPLSZ010000010.1:0-1435 GCA_026398385.1 Kiritimatiellota bacterium
GATGGTCAACGTGTCTGGGTTACCACCGAAATTGACAGAACCGCTGCCGGTCAGGGCGTCAATGGTTTCGTTATTGCCGCCTATGGCTATGTTCAATGTGCCGACAACATTCACTGTAGCGGTGTCGGGAATCGCTTTGTTGCTCGACGACCATCCGCCTCCCAAGTTCAAAACGCCACCGGTAACGATATACAGATTGCCGTTAAAGGTGTTGGCCGTGCCACCACCGGACACGTTTACGAAACCGATTGCCCATCCGCCGAGACTAGGAATTGTCACATCGCCCGTCCCGGAAATGCCGCCGGTGAAGGATGCACTATCGATGTAACCCAAGACCACGTTTTTGTTCAACGTGATCGCTCCTGTGAAGTTGCCGCGCCCAAGGGTCACCGTGCCGCCGTAGTTGGCCACGGTGATGGGCCGATTAATGGTGTTGCCGCCATACGACAGCGTAATGGCATTCGCTCCGGAACTGGCGTCGCCCAACGTGATCGTGCCCGCCGTGCCCAGCGCATTGGCATTTCCGGCGATGACCGTGCCCGCGCTGATGGTCATCCCGCCAGTGTAGGTGTTGGCGCCGTTCAGCGTCAGCGTGCCGGCGCCGGACTTGATAATCCCGCCGTTGGAAACGACGTCTACCAATGTCAGCGTGCGGCTGGCGGCCACCGTCATGGTGCGGGTCAAGCCACCCAAATCAACATTGAGGTGATTGGCCGCATTGCCGATGGTGACGTTCGCCGACGTTCCGCCACCGGTATTCAAACCAACGTCACCGGCGAGTGTGACCGTGTTGGTGCCGGCCGCGGCGGCATCCAGCGTGAGGGCTTGGTTACCGGCGTAGTTGAAGGTCAATCCCGTGGTCAGCACGGTGTCGGCGGCAAAGGTGACCGTCTGCGCCCCCGCCAAGGTCAGCGACGTATCCCACAGGCCGTTGATGCCACTGACCCAGTTGCCGGCGGTGTTGTAATCCCAGGGCCCCGCGGCGGTTTGATTGAAACCGGTGGAGGCCGCCGGCGAGGAACGGAACCCAGCGCGGTCAATATGACCGCGAGCGTCCCCAAAAAGATTCTAAAGCGATGCATGCTTCATATCCCTTTATGGGCCCACTGCAAAACGCCCCGGGTTGCAGCCGGGTGAGCAACGCGCGGGTGCTCAGGCGCGGCGCCGATACCCAGGCTGCATCCGCCGACGCCTGATCAGCAACCCCAGCCCGGCAATGCCCAGCAGGTGTAGTGTGCCCGGCTCGGGGATGACGGATAGCGTGTTGCCCGTGACCTGGAAATTGTTGAAGTCCGATTGGACAGCTCCGCCAACGCGGATTTTCCCTGCGTTCGCGCCGCTCACCAAGTCTGTATAATACGCTAAGTTCTTGCCGGTGATCGTCAACGTAGCCGCACTGCCGGAGGCGAAGGTGAAGTAACCGTTGCCGATGCCG
>JAPLSZ010000010.1:1473-3697 GCA_026398385.1 Kiritimatiellota bacterium
ACCACACCAGAACCAGTGCCGACACCAACGGTCAAGCTACCGATGTTAGCCACGGCGGTACCGCTCAGATTAAATTCGCCGTAGCAGCTAGAACCCCATCCGCCGCCGACCGAAAAACTGTACGCTGCGCTAGCACCATTGAGACCAGGCAGACTGAGAACGCCGCCGGACATGTTATAGTGGCCCGTCCCGTTGCTCCTGCCGACGCCGTACGTGCCCCACACGCCGCTTGTGGCTTCATCCTGAATAAGACCGCCCGTTTGGTTCAACGTCGAGCCCGAATTATCCCACTCACCAACAGCGAAGGTGCCATCATTTTGGGGCAATGTGTAAGTCTCACCAACACCAATGGTCATAGTCGTGCCCGCGGGCGGTTTGATAATATCCGCGCGTGCGGCACCGGGGAACGCGGCCACGCTGGCCAGGATCGCGAGCGATCCCAAAACAATTCTAGAACGATACATACTGCACTTCCTTATCTTGCTGGGTTGCTGATCTTGCGTTTTTTTACTTTCGCTCTGAGCTGTTTTTTTCGTCAGGTCATGGCCTTTTCGCGTTACGTTGCTGAAAAAATACTACAGCATTGCAGATTGCGCAATACCCACAAAAGGGGTAGGCGGCGGGGGGGCCGCGGGAGGGGCCGTAATCGACGCGAGGGGCAGTCCTAAAAATAACAAATGGCGCCGTGGGCGGAAGGTTTCACAGGAAATTGTGCATGGCGCACGGTGAATTTTCGGAGCGTGAGGATTCACCGCGAGAGAACGCAAAGAACGCAAAGACAGAGGCGGCACGGAGAAGATTTTTGACAGGATTAACAGGATTTTCAGAAAAGTCGTTGGTTTATGGACGGATAGGCTGGCATGGCGACGGTTTTCAATCCTGTAGAATCTTGTTAATCCTGTCTATGCGCTCTTTGCGATCTTTTGCGGCAAACATTCATAATGATCTTCGTGCTCTTCGTGCCTTCGTGTGAAACATCCGCTGCGAGGTGCTGCCGGATTTGCGGAGCGGAGGATTAGCCGCGAGAGAACGCATAGAACGCACAGGGGAGCGCGGGCTTCTGCTACTCTGCGAAGTGGCGAAGCCCCTTCGCTACGAAGCACGAGCAGCCCGCTGCGTCCGGCATCCTGCCGGGCGCAAAGGCGCAGAGAAGATTCAGACGACGATCTTCCGTGTAATTCCGCGCGTTCCCTGCCGCAGCTTCCGGCGCAGGGAGAAGGCCGTGCCCAGGAACATCAGCAACTGCAGTGTCGTCGGCTCGGGGATCACCGTCAGGGTGATGTCGTTATGCACCGCGTCGCCGTTCGCCACCGCATCGTAGTTGATCCGGAACATGTTGGTGGCCGAGCCGCCGCCGACGGCCGAGAATGTCGTATTGTTCAACAGCGGGAGGTTGTCAAACGAGCTGGCCGATCCATTGGACAGGAAATCCGAGATCGTGAAGGACTTGCTCGCGACGCTGCCATCAAACGCATTCGCACTCGCGCCCAGGTTGTCGTAGAGCACGATCACCTTGTTCAGGTCGGCCGCGTTATACACGTAGGTGCTCAGACCCAGCCGGAGCAGCGGACTCGCGCCATTGCCCGACAGGCCGTTGGTCACCACGCTCATGTCGTGGGTCGCGTAGGTGGGGCCGATAAAGCAGCTGTTGGTCGAGCCGCCGTTGAGCGTCAGGCTGTCGTAATAGTTCGTGTGGCCCCCGGCGCCCGGCGTCAGGAAGCCGCCGCTCTGGTTGGTGACCGGGCCGTAGCTGCCGCCGCCGGACACTTGCGCACCGCTGCCAACGATCAGACCGCCGGCGAACGTGCCGTTGTTGGTCATGACTGCGCCGGAGCCGAGCGTATAGGTGCTCGCGGTCGCAGTGGTGACATCAATTTTCCCGCCGGTCGCGATGTCAATGACGCTGCTCACCTTGCCGCCGCCGGACAACGCCAGCGTGCCGCCGGAGACCGTGGTCTTGCCGGTGTAGGTGTTCGCGCCGGAGAGGATCCACTTGCCGACGCCGTCCTTGGTAAGCGCGGTCTTGTTCGCGACGCTGTTATCCTGAACGATGCCCGCCAGTGTGTTGGCGCCGGTGCTCGTGCCGGTCAGCGTGAGCGTCTTGCTGCCCGCGCCGGAGACGATGGCCGCCGTGCTCGACAGATTCAAGGCTCCGCTGCCGGAAGCCTCCAAGGTGGCTCCGCCCGTGGTGCCGTCCAGGCTGATGGCGCGGTTGCTGCTGTGG
>JAPLSZ010000080.1:0-3946 GCA_026398385.1 Kiritimatiellota bacterium
CTCGGCCGCCGGCTCTTTGGCCGCGCCGTCGGACTGCTCGCGGCCTTCTTGTACTCTATTTGTGTCCTGCCCCTCCAGCAGTCTCATTTCTTCACCGTGGATTCCTGGGCCACGCTGTTCGCACTGGCCTTCCTGCTGTGCGCGGTCCGGGCCGCGGCCGGCGGCGGGTTACTTCCTCAGGCCGCCGCCGGGGTGCTGCTGGGTTTGATGCTGGCCACCAAGCTGAGCCTGATCTCGTTCGCGGCGCTGGCGCTCGGCGCGGTGCTGCTGCCGCTGGTCAGCGCGGCCGATGGGCTGTCCTTCCGCCGTCTGGCGCGCGCGGCCGCCGGGCTGACCGTCATCGCGGCGGGCTCGCTGCTGGCCTTCCGTCTGACCAATCCCTACGCCTTTGCCGGACCGGGCTTCTTTTCCGGCCTGAACCACCTGTGGCTTGACAACATGCAGGAGGTGTCGGGGATGGTCAACGGCCGTGTGGATTTTCCGCCCGCCGTCCAGTGGGCGGATCGCCCGCAGTTGCTCTTTCCTTGGTGGAACATGCTGGCCTTCGGTTTGGGCCCCGCGCTGGGGCTGGCCGCCTGGGCCGGCTGGCTGGCCGAGGGGTTCAGTTTGTGGCACAGCACCGAGAAGAAAGCCGAACGATTCCTCGTCTGGGTCTGCATTCCGCTGCTGTTGCTGCATCTCGGCTCGCAATTCGCCTGCTCCATGCGCTATCTGCTGCCGATCTATCCTCCGCTGCTCCTGCTGGGGGCGCACGGCTTGATCCGCCTGGCCGAGCACGGCGCATGCGCCTCGCGTTCCGTCTTCAAAATCGCCGCGGCCCTGGTCGTCGCCCTCGTGCTGCTCGGCGCCCTGGCTTGGACGGTCGCGTTCACCGCCATCTACCGCCAGCCGCATACGCGCCTCGCCGCCAGCCGCTGGCTGCTCGACCACGTGCCCGCCGGCAGCGCTATCGCCAACGAGCACTGGGATGACCCCCTGCCGCTGCGGTTGGAACCCGGCGGCAACCCGCTGACCAGCCGCTTCAAGTCCCTGACTTTGACGTGGTATGACGACGACACGGCCGAAAAACTCGAGCGCCTGTTGGACGTCCTCGAGCACGCCGAGGTCGTGGTGCTGTCCAGCAATCGCCTGCTAGACAGCATTCCGCGCCTGCCCATGCGCTACCCGATGACCACGCGTTACTACCGGGCCCTGCTCAACGGCCGGCTGGGCTTTGAGCGCGTCGCGGTCTTCGAATCGTTTCCGACGCTCGCCGGTTGGCGCCTCGATGATCGCACCGCCGAGGAAGCCTTCAGCGTATACGATCATCCGCGCGTGCAGATCTTTCGCAAGACGCCGGCCTGGTCGCGCGCGGCCGCGCGCCAGTTGCTGGGGGAGGACATCGTCTGGGACAACATCCCGCGCGTGCCGTCCGTCCGCGCGGCGGGCTGGCATAACGGCTTGCGCCTCGATGCGGAACAGCAACGGCGGGTGGCGCAGGGCGGAACCTGGTCGCGCCAGCTCGATCCGCAGCACGGCCTGTTTGACCGCGCCAGCCCGGCCCAGCGGTTTCCGATCCTGTTCTGGATGCTCGCGGTGGAAGCGCTGGGGCTGGCGGCGTTCCCGCTCACCGCCTGCGTGTTGCGACGCTTGCCGGATTGCGGCTGGCTGGTATCCAAGTCCGTGGGGCTGCTGCTGGTGGGCAGTGGCGCGTGGCTCCTGGCGAACCTGCGCCAAACGCCACTCCAGGGACATCTGGTTCTGACGCTTTTGCTCGCGCTGTGTTCGGCCGGTCTGGCCTGGCGCCGACGGCGCGCGCTGGGGGCCTTGTGGCGCCTGCGCGGTCGTTTGCTCGCGCTGGAAGAAGCGTTTTTCTGGCTGGTTTTTTTGGCGTTCCTCCTGCTGCGCGCCGGGAATCCCGATCTCTGGCATCCGTTCCGCGGCGGCGAGAAGCCCATGGACTTCGCCTTCCTCCAGGCCATCCTAAAAAGCGCCAACTGGCCACCCTATCATCCCTGGGCCGCGGGCGAATTCATCAACTACTATTACTACGGCTTCGTGCTGATGGCCGTGCCCATCCGCCTCACCGGCCTTATCCCGGAGCTCGCCTACAATCTCGCCGTGCCCACCTGCGCCGCGTTGCTCGCGGCCGCCGCCTTCACTGGAGCCGGCGCGCTTAGCACAGCCTTCCGGGTGCGTGGCGACCGCCGGCTGCGGACCTATGTCATGGCCGGCCTGGCCGGGGCGTTCCTCGCCGTCCTGGCCGGCAATCTGGCGTCCTGGCAACTGACCGGCCGTTGGCCGGCCGGGGAGCACCAATGGTACTGGAATCCCTCGCGCGCCATTCCCGTGCCGGCCGGCGCCGTGCAACCGATCACGGAGTTCCCGTTTTTCACGTTGCTCTTTGGCGACCTCCACGCGCACCTGCTGGCGGCGCCGTTTGTGCTCCTCGCGCTCATACTCTGCCTCCAATGGCTCCGCCGCCCCGGCTGGCCGTTGCTCCTGGCGCTGGCGCTCGTCACCGGCGCGCTCTATCCACTCAACGCCTGGGATTATCCCACCGGCCTCGCGCTCGCGGCGGCCGCCCTGGCGCTCGGCCAATGGCAGCGCCACCGTGGCGACCCGGTGCGGGCGCTGCTCGGCTGGGGCGCACAGTTCGCCGCGGTGGCGTTCGCCGGCCGGCTGCTGTTCATGCCCTTCTTTCGCCACTTCAGCGCGCCCGGCGCGGGCTTTATCCTCTGGCAGGGACCCCGGACGCCGCTCTCCGCCCACCTGCTTATTCACGGCATTTTTCTACTGCCGCTCGCCGCCCTCGGACTGGAGAGCCTGCTCGCCCGGCGCCGCTTCGGCGTCGAGGGGCAATCCCTGCGTGGCTTCTTCCTGTTGCTCATCGCGCTGTCCGTCACGCTGATCATCGCCGTGGATCTGCTGGTCTTCACCTTCGATGTCGGCCGGATGAACACGGTGTTCAAGTTCTATTTTCAAGTCTGGCTGCTGTTGAGCGTGGCGGCCGCGGCGGCCTTGCCCGTGCTGCTGGCGCCGGAGGTTCCCCGCCAAGCCAAGGCCGGCGCACCGCCCGACCCATCCGGGGAAACCCCGTCAGCAGCGGCGTCCGCCGTCGGGAGGATCCGCTGCGCCCGCTGGGTCAATGGCCTGGCGCTGCTGATGACGGTCCTGCTCTGGTCCGCGGCGCTGCGTTACGCCATCCGGGCTGTGCCGGCGCGCTGGCGGGACCGTTTCGATCCACAACGGGGCTGGGGCCTGAATGGCGCGACCTTCATGGCCACCGCGCGGCATACGGAGCTTGGACAGGACTTTGGCCTGCGGGCGGACGCCGCCGCCATCCGCTGGCTGCAGGATCACGTGCGCGGCTCGCCGGTGGTGCTGGAGGGTTGCCTGCCGCAATACCGCTGGGGCGGACGGCTCAGCATCCACACCGGGCTCCCCACCGTCCTCGGCTGGCCGTGGCATGTTTTGCAGCAACGGGGCGGGTTGCCCGGCGAAACCGTGACGCAACGGCAGCAAGATATTTTGCGGATGTATGCGGAGCCCGACGCGGCCGCGACGCGGGAACTGTTCAAGAAGTACGCCGTGCGCTATGTGTGCTGCGGGCCGCTGGAGAAGATAGCAGAAACTCGACGCCGGTTGCGGAGCGTGGCTGGAGTTGGTTTTCCGCCAGGACGGCGCCTCGATCTACCGGGTCACCGCCGCAAGGGACAACTGACATTACCCCCATGCGCCCCCCCCATTGCACAGGTATAAAAATGATGTGTATAAAAATGATGTTGACATCCATTCGGCACCCATGTTAACTTTCCCCCATGGATTCACCGAAACCAGAAAGGTGTATTATGAACGTAAAAAAATCGGGAGCGAAGAGTAATACGGAACATGTCGCGCGGCGATCCTTCATTAAGAAAGCCTTGGTGGGGACAGCGCTTGCTGTTCCGGTTATCACGTCGCTCAC
>JAPLSZ010000080.1:3953-4453 GCA_026398385.1 Kiritimatiellota bacterium
CCAATGTCTTGGCGATGTCCGCCATAGCCGCGACAGCACCCTTCATTCGAGCCACGCCCACGCCTGGGCCCACGCCCACGCCCACACCAAACGATTGAGCCTTAATGGCCAGAGGTGCTGGCCCTGAGCATTTGCCTCGGCTGATCCAGGGGGACCGTACCTTTGTTTCGACGCCCGCAAGTCGGGCGTCTTCTGCGGCCGCTCCTCACCGTGGGGCTGATGGACCGCGGGAACCCGTGCTGCCGGCGGCGACTGCCGGCTCCGGAGCCGGCAGCGTGAATCGCAGGCCGGCGGTCTGCCAGAAGGAGCGCGACGCGATACCCAGCATCTGCAGGCCGCGCAGCGTCGTGCAGCCCGTCCGGCGGCAGCGGCAGGCGACCGGCGCCTCCAGGATCCGGAACCGGTGCCGGGCGGCCAGGCCCGAGAGGATTACGTTCGGAGCAAAAACGCCATCGGGGATCGCAAAGAAGAACGCCCGAAACGCGGTGCCGCGCATCAAC
>JAPLSZ010000080.1:4512-8358 GCA_026398385.1 Kiritimatiellota bacterium
CCGGTAGGGGCAATTCACGTCGAAAACGCCCGGGCCGTAACACACGCGCACCAGGGCGCGTGAGACACGGGTCATGATCCGGCGCGGCAGCGGCGCCTGCCGGCCTGTCCGCCGGCCGATCAGCAAGTCGTGGCGCTCGCGGTTCTGCCAAAGGCATGCGAAGGCTTCCGGACCAGTCTCGTCGTCGGAGTCCACCTGGAAGATCCATTCTTTATTACTTTGCTCGCGGTAGCCTTGGAGAATCGTGGCGCCGTGCCCGCTGTTGGGTTGGTCGTGCACAACCACCTGGGGGTGGGCGGCGGCGCAGGCGCGCAGCCGCCGCAGCGTGTCGTCGGTGGAGCCGTCGTTGTAGGCGTGCAATTCGTAGGAAATGGCCAACCGCTCCAGTTCACGGATCCACGCACCCAACACGTCGCCGACGATGGCCTCCTCGTTGTAGACGGGCATCACGATGGCCAGTGTTGCGGGTTGCGGCATGAGATTCCTCAGGGCGGTTGTCGGATGATCCGTTCCGCGGCAACCAGCGCTTGCGCCACCGCGTCATCCATGTCGAGATACTGGTAGGATCCCAAGCGCCCGCCGAACACCACCCGCTCCTCCCCCCGGGCCAAAGCCTGGTATTTCCGCAGCAGTTCCATATTGCGGGGCGTGTTAACGGGATAATAGGGCTCGTCCTCCGGACCGGCGCCCCGTGAATATTCCGTGTAAGTAATGGTGGTCAGCGTCGGCCTGCGCTCGGGGTGAAAGTGCTTGAACTCATGGATGCGGGTGAAGGGGATCTCCGGATCGGCATAGTTCATCACCGCACAGCCCTGCGCGTCCGGCTCGGGGTGCCGTCGCACATCGAACCGCAGCGTCCGCCATTCCAAGCGTCCCGCGCTGTACTGGAAATACTGGTCTAGCGGGCCGGAATACACCACCAGGGCATAATCCTTGCGCCGCGCGCCCAGTTCGAAAAAGTTCGTATCCAGCTTCAGTTCGATGCGGGGATGGTCCAGCAGGCGCTCAAACAACCGCGCATAGCCGTCCCAGGGGATGCCTTCGTACAGATCGTCATAATACCGCGTGTTGTAATTGTGCCGCACCGGCAGGCGCGTGATGAGGTCGGCCGGGAGCTGGCGCGGATCCGCTTCCCATTGTTTGCGGGTATAGCCTTGGATGAAGGCTTCGTACAGCGGCCGGCCGAGCAGGGCAACCGCTTGTTCCTCCAGATTGGCGGGGGGCTTTTTCAGACCCGCCTGCTCCACCTCGCGCTGGAGGAAGGCCGCCACTTCCCGCGGTTCCAGACTGCAACCATAGAACGCATTAATGGTGCCCAGATTGATGGGCATGGTGTACACGCGGTTGCGATACTTGGTATGCACCACGTGCCGGTAGCCGTTGAACCGTGCAAAGCGTTGGAGGTAGTTCCAAACCACCTCGTTGCTGGTATGGAATATATGCGAACCGTAGGCATGGCATTCCACGCCGGTTTCGGGATCCACGCGGGAATAACACTGGCCACCCAGATGCGCGCGCTTGTCAATGAGCGTCACCCGGAGTCCGGCACCGGCCGCCAGCCTTTCGGCCACCACGGCCCCGAAAAAACCCGCCCCCACGACTAGTACATCAGACACGATTTCAACGCCTCTTTCAGTCTGCGGACTGTAGCCTGCGGACAGGGTCGGCGCGAGTCTTTTCTCGCCGCTGGACTGTGCGGGGAACTGGCCCGGCCGCAATTCCTCGGGATGGACCACCTTGAAAACCATGGCGGTGGCCATGATCAGACGCACGTGCTTTTCCAGCAAGTTGCAAGCACGCCCAAGTCCGCAAGGCTGTCAGAGCGCGTCGCGCAGCATGGTGAGCAGTCCGAGGTTGACCGCGTTGAACACGCCGTGCATGACCACCGGAACCAGGATAGATTCGCTGTAAAGATAGGCCAGGGCAAAGGCGACGGCCATCAGGAACAGCGGCGCGAAGGACATCAGGTGGAGATGAATCGCCGCGAAGGCCAGGGAGGTCAGGATGACGCCCCAGCCGACACCGTATTGCCGGGCCGCCGCCGGCAGCAGGATGCCGCGAAACAGGAGCTCCTCGAACACCGGCGCAATGACCACCGCCAGCGTTATCAGGTAGATCCGCACGCCGAGGGATTCCACCGCCGTGATCGCCAAGGCGACCTCCTGCAGCGTCGGGTCCAGGCCCAGCCGCTTCAGGCCAAGCTGATAGATGGCGCCGTAGAACCAGAAGAAGGGCATCGTGGCCAGATAGAACAGCAGGCCGAGCCCGAGATGGCGGAAAAATCCGCGGGGCTCCAGTCCGAAGGCGCTCCGCCATGACAGCCGTCGCCGCGCCAGCAGCGCGGCGATGGCGGCCAGCCCCGCCCAATCGAAAATGACGCTCTGCACGACCAGCAGGGTTGTGGTCCCAGCCGGGCCTGACCAACGCTCGATGAGCGCGCGGGCGGTCAGCCGACGCCAGGGCCAACGCGAGCAGCCCGGCCAGCACCGCGGCCAGCAGGAGGGCGTCCCCGCCGGTCCACGGCCGCGACCGCAGCCGGCGGACGTGGTGCGTCCAGTCCACCCGCCGGTCGCGGAAATAGAACACCAGCGCCACTGCCGCCAGCAGGCCGGCGCAGAGGAAGGCCGCATAGGCGGCGCTGACGAGCAGGGCGGTCATCAGCAGGAAGATTCCAGCGTTTCGCGGATGACGTAAGTGGGCTTGTTCTGGGATTCGTGGTAGGTGCGAATCTGCATTTCGGCCAGCAAACCCATGCTGACGAACTGCATGCCGAGGAAAATCAGCATGAAGGCGGTCATGATCCAGAACGGCCGCTTGACGAGGTCCTCGGCAAAATTGCGGCAGCCCAGATGGTAGGCGAGGTTGCCCGCGATCATCAGCAGCAGCATCAGCAGGCCCGGCACCCCGAAGCCGCCGCCGATCTTGCCGAAGAGCTGCATCGGCCCGGCGCTGTACCGCAGCAGGAATTTGACCGTGAACAGATCGAGGATGACGCGGAATGTGCGGCCGATTCCGTACTTCGACGCGCCGAACTGCCGCGCATGGTGCTGCACGGGCACTTCCTCGATGCGGCCGCCGACCCAGCTCGCCAGCGCGGGTATGAACCGGTGCATCTCGCCGTAGAGATGGACGTCCTGAATCACCTCGCGGCGATAGGCCTTGAGCGTGCAGCCGTAATCGTGCAGATGGACGCCGGTGATTTTGCTGATCAACGCGTTGGCGAGCATCGAGGGCAACCGGCGGTTGAGGAACGGGTCCTGACGCTGCTGGCGCCAACCGCTGACAACGTCGCAGCCCTGGTCCATGCGCGCCAGCAGCAGGGGGATATCCGCCGGATCGTTCTGCAGATCGGCGTCGAGCGTGATGATCACGTCCCCGCGGGCCGCCTGGAAGCCCGCGCTCATGGCGGCGGTCTGGCCGAAGTTCCGGCGGAAGCGGAGGGCCCGCAGGTGCGGAATGGCGCGCGCCAGCGCCTGCAGCCTGGCCCACGTGCCGTCGGAACTGCCGTCGTCCACCAGCACGATTTCGTAGGTCCGCCCGAGTCCGGCGAGCGCGGCATGCAGCCGCTGGCCGAGCAGCGCAATGCTGTCCTCCTCGTTAAAGACGGGCACGACGACCGAGACGGCGATGGGCGCGGTTGTATTCATGGGGGCTCCACGGGTCATGTTGCCGGGAACGGGCCGGAAAGGCAAGCCGGATGCTGTCCGTGATTTTTTTTCAAATTAAGCCTTTACAGGCCCGCCGGGCTGCGCTAGAGTCGCCGCCGAAACAAACAAAAGAAAGCGCAGAGAGAAACAGAAATAGGTCTGTTAAAGGTTATGGAAAACGCAACCAAGGCGAACGTAA
>JAPLSZ010000166.1 GCA_026398385.1 Kiritimatiellota bacterium
GGCCGCGTCGCGGCTGAGTTCCACAATGCCGGCGCGCTCGGCGTCTTCCAGCAGGCGGCTGAAGCTCTTGTAACCATAGGCGGCCTCGGTGAACGACGGCCGCTTGCGCTTGATGGTGGTTTTGATCAGGCTGGACCAGAGCGTGTCGCGGTTCTCGCGGCGGAGGGCCTGGAGCGACTCGAGCAGCAGTTGGAAGGCATCGCGCTGCTGGGCGTCCCCGGCGGGGACCGCCGGAACGTCCATGGATTCGGCCTCCAGATCCTCGTAGAAGATGAATTCATCGCAATTGTCGCGGAGCAGGGCGGAGGTGGAGGCCTTCATGCCCAGGCCGATGACCTGCTTGTTGTTCTCGCGGAGCTTGGCGACGAGCGGGGAGAAGTCGCTGTCGCCGGAGACGATGACAAAGGTGTCGATGTGCGCCTTGGAGTAGCTCATATCCATGGCGTCCACGCAGAGGCGCATGTCGGCGGAATTCTTGCCGGTGAGGCGGCGCGCGGGAATTTCGATGAGCTCGATGCCGGCTTCGTGCAGGCCGGTGGTGTAGTCGCTGAAGCGCTTCCAATCCGCGTACGCGCGCTTGACGACGATGTTGCCCTTTTCGACCAGGCGGGCGAGGACGCGGTTGGCATCGAACCGGCCGTGGCGGTCCTTAAAACCCAGCGCCAGATTCTCGAAATCAATGAACACGGCCAGAATCTGCTGCGGAACGTCTTTCATGATGATCTCCCGTTGGCGGTGGCATAATACCCTGCCGCGCCCCGCCGGGCCAAGGGATATTTGGGCGCTATTCGCTGGGCTCCGCCGGCTTGTTCGTGCATTGGGCGGCCACCGTGGAAGGCGTGCATTGCTGGAACAGGAGGTGGTCCCCGGAATCGAACACGCTGATGATCAACCCGTAGAAATCTCGGCCGGAGGATTCATTAAGCCCGTAATGGGTGTCTCGGTACTCGTATTTGCTCAGCCTGATGCCTTTGGCGTCCACTGTGTAAGCCTGGCTGCGGGTGATGGCGGGCAGAGGGATGCGCTCAACGCTCTCCCGGCGCAGGGCATTGGCGCGCGCAGGCGGCTGGCTGAAGTATTCGATTACCAGCTTGCAGCCTTCCGGAAGCTCGCGGTTCTTGGACGCCATCGTAATCCGGGGGAAGTTTGCGATGCTGCCGGATTTGGTCGTGCTGGATGAGCGGTAGGAGGACGAACGGCTGACGTTATAGTCCGATTTGTCGGACATGATCAACACGCGCAGCTCGTAGAAGAACTGAGCCGACCGCTGGTCGGCCGTGGGGAAATCCATGCGCAGCGGGCGCAGATCCTTCAGCGGCGGCTCCTTCCCCGGCGGATAAAATTTGTAGTCGCCCAGTTCCACCACAGTGGCCGCCGGAACGACTGGGGAGGATTCCGGCGTTTTGACCGGCGGCGTGGCCGGGCCATGACTGGCGGGCGGGGCGGGGGTGGACATCTGCAGCAATGCCAGGGCCTCGCGCACCCGGTTGTTGCCCAGCAAACGATCCTTCTCCGCCTTTACCGCGTCCACGCTGCGGGCATTGTTATTCGCCGCCAGGGCCTTTTGCAGGTTCGCCAGGGCCTGCAGATAGCGTTCGCTGGCGACAACGATTTTCCGCGCTTGCTCCCGCGACACACCGGCCGTCTGCGCGCGCCATGCGTTCTGCAATTTCTGCAACGCCGGCAGTCCGGTGGACGGGGCGCTGTCGGGGATGTCGCCGGCCTGTTCGAAGCGCGCTTTTTCACTGCGCACGGCCAACAACGCCGACAACTGGTTGCCCGCGGCCTGCAGCGAATCTTCCAGCGCGGTCAGGTCAGCGAGGTAGCGTTGCTGGAGCAGTTTGGCGGCCGCCCCCTCCTGACGCAGCAGGTCACGAAAGGACGTCTCAAACTGTTTCTTTAACTCATCCAAACCCGCGGCGCCGTTCGAAAGGGCACCCGCCGTTTGCCCGCGGGCGCCCGCGCCCCAGAGCAACAAGACAGCGCATAAACCACCGACCAACCGTTTCATATGGGACCCGCCCC
>JAPLSZ010000018.1 GCA_026398385.1 Kiritimatiellota bacterium
GAAGAAGAATCCCTTCTACTGGTACCTAATGCCCGACAATCCCCGCCTGCAGCACAACGTCCGGGTGAGCGGCTTTGCGCCGGCCATCAAGCCGCTGGAGGATCACAAGGTGGTCGTGCGCCTGGCGCCTGCGCGGCCGGGCACCGAGCAACTGGCGGGCGAGGTGATCGAGGATCTGGGCCGCTACGACGCGCCCGGCGTGGACGTGGTCGGCATCATCCGCGATCACGAGTTCGCGACGGACTTTACCCTGGCCGCCCGCAGCCAGGCCAGCCGCACCGCCCCACCCCCAGCCGCCAAGGTCGAACCGGAACGCCGCGACTTGCGCCGCCTGGTCACCTTCACGATGGATCCCGATGACGCCAAGGATTACGACGACGCCCTATCGCTGGTGGCGCTGCCGGGCGGCCAGTGGCAACTGGGCGTGCACATCGCCGACGTGGCCTACTACGTCACCCCGGACTCGCCGATCGACCGCGAGGCCCGCGCGCGCGGCAACACCGTCTACCTGGTGGACCGCGCCATTTCCATGCTGCCGCCCAATCTGACCGCGGACGTCTGCAGCCTGCTGCCGCACCAGGACCGCCTGACGCACAGCGTGCTGCTCACGCTCGACGCGCGGTTCCGGGTGCTGCGTGCCGAGACAACGCGCGCCGTGATCCACTCCGCCGCGCGGCTGACCTATACGCAGGCCCAGTCCTTTTTCGAAAAGCGCGAGGCCGGCGCCCGGCTGATTCCGGCCCCCGTCCGCACGGCGCTGACGCAACTGGAACCGCTGGCCCGCGCCATTCGCAAGCAGCGGCTGGCTGCCGGTGCGCTGGCCTTGTCCGCGCCGGAGGTGAAATGCGTGTTGGACGCGCGCGGTCGGGTCAGCGAAATCCGCCAGCGGGGCGACGACGATGCCTACCAACTGGTCGAAGAGTGCATGCTGCTGGCCAACGTCGCTGTCGCCGAGCGGCTGAGCGGCGCCGCCGGCCCGGCGCTCTACCGGATTCACGATGAGCCGGAGCCGGAGCAATGGGACCTGATGCGCCAGGAACTCGCGTCGCTCGGCGTGGCCGCCCTGCCGGATCGGCCGCAGGATTTGAACCGGATCATTCACCACGCCGCGGGCACTCCGCTGCAGAACACGGTGAGCATCGCCATCCTGCGCAACCTCAAGCGCGCCGTGTATTCCGCCGCGCTGCGTCCGCACTTCGGCCTGGCGTTCCCGCGTTACACGCACTTCACGTCGCCCATCCGCCGCTACGCCGATCTGGTCGTCCACCGTCTCCTCAGCGCCCTGGAAACCGGCAAGCCGCCCCCCTACCCCGCCGCCGACCTCGCGCACTTGGCCGCCCATTGCTCTGCGACCGAGCGCGAGGCGGACGAAGCCGAGAACGAAAGCGTGGCCATCAAGCGGATCGCTTATTATCAGGAGAAACTCGCGCGCGGCGACATCGGTCCCTTCCGCGGCGTGGTGGTGTCGCTGAGCGGCAAGGGGCTGATTGTGGAACTGACCGACTCCCTGCAGCGCGGCCTGGTGCCCTTTGCCACGCTGCCGGACGACCGGTACGAGCTCAACGCCGAGCGCACCAAGGCCACCGGGCGTCGCCGCCGCCGGGCGTGGAGCGTGGGTTCCGTCGTGCAGGTGCGCCTGGCGCGGGTGGACCAGCCCCGCCGCTTTGTGGATTTCACGTTGGCAGGAAGCACTGGGTAGTGCGGTCAGTTTTGTCTCGCCGTCCTGCGCGTCGTCGCCCCTGATAAGGCGCGACAGAGCTTGTCCTGCATTTCTTTCGGTAGGGCGCGACAGCCTGTCGCGC
>JAPLSZ010000025.1 GCA_026398385.1 Kiritimatiellota bacterium
CTCAAGAATCAGTTGTTCTACGCGCTGGCCGCGGTGTTGCTCGGGGGGCGCGCTGGTGCCGGCGCCCGTGGGCAACGGGGCGCGCGGGCTGCGCCGGGCCTGCCAGCAAACCGAGCTGGGCCGCGTGGCGCCGATGCAGGCCTCGTTCACGCGGCCGGTCAGCCCGGCGGGCAGCGATCTGGAACTGCAGGCGACGGTCCAGCCGACGTGGCTCGGCCAGGAAGGTTCGCTCACCATCCTCGTCGTCGGCACGTGCATCGGCCTCGTGTTGCTGGTTAGCGTCCGCCGCGGCGGCCAGTGGCAGCCCGGCCGCGCGGCGCTTGGCCTGACGATGCTGACCTGGGGCCTCGCGGCGGCACAGCGCGTACAGCCGTGGCTGTGCTGGACGCTGCTGCTGCTGGTGCCCGCGCTGGCGACCGTGGCCTTGGCGCGCTGGGCCGCGCAGTGGGGCCGCCGGCTGGCCACGCGCGACGCCGCGGAACTCGAACGCCTCACCGCGCCGCCTCCAGACTCCCTGCCGGAACCGCCCGCGACACCGGCGAGCGGTTTTGTCCGGTCCGGCCTGCTCCCCGCGCTCGCGGCGCTGACGCTGGCCGCCAGCCTGCTCGGCGCCGGCGCGAAGACCGTGGCGCCGCCGGACAACAAACCGGCGGTTCCGGCGGCCGCTGCCGACTTGATGATGAAGAACGTCACGCTGACGGTCGAGGGTCCGAGCCTCGAGAAACTGGCCGAACGCATGGCGCGCGTGACGGCGGTCCTGGAGTTTCATGCGGACCAGCCCGGCAAGCTCATGGCGCTGCCGCCACCGCACGTGTTAACCTCGTTCAAGCTCGACAGCCGCGACCTGAAACTCGCCAGCGCGCCCGGCGGTTACACCGTGGACATCGCCGCCAGTGGCGATTACCGCGTTGAACTGCACTTCCTCGCGCCGGTGCGCGAAAGCAATGGCGTCTGGCGGCTGGAACTGCCGCTGCTGCCGCATATCCGCAACACGGCAAAGTTGACCATCCCCGCCGGCGAGCTCGACGTACAGTCGGAGAGCGCCGTGCAGCTCAAGGCCAGCGAGCAGAAGGGGCCGTGGCGGCCGCGCGAGCGCAAGACCGGCCTCGAGAAGGCCGTCGTCTTCACCGAGTTCAACACGCTGGCGACGTTCGAGACCGGCGTCATCAACCTGCAACCCGCGGTCCGCTACCAGATCGCGCAGGGCGAACTCCAGTCGCTGACGCTGCGCATCCCGCCGGAGATGAGCGTGACGGCCGTCGGCGCGCCGGGGCTGAGCACGTGGCGCTATGACCCGGACAAGCATCTGCTCGAGGCGCTGCTGGAGCGGCCGGTCAGCGCGGACTTTACGCTGCGCGTCGTCACGCAGGTGCCGCAGGAGAACCTGCCCTACGACGTGACGCTGGCGGTACCGGTGGTGGAGAACTGCTCGCGGCAGCGCGGCGCGGTGGCGCTGGCGGCGTCGGAGGCAGTCCAGTTGCACGTGGACGAGAAGGCAAGCACCGGTCTGGCCGTAATGAGCGTCGGCGACTTCGCCGGCCCGGGCGGCATGGTGCGCGTCGCCGCGCTCAAGCGCGCGTTCCGCTATCACCAGCCACCGGCCACGCTCAAGGCGCACGCCGAGCGCGTCCTGCCGGAAGTTCGCGTCGCCGAGGAGGCACGCGTGGATGTCTCCGACGAGCGCGCGGTGCTCTCGAGCAAGCTCGAGGTGACCGTGGCCAAGAGCGGCATCTTCGACCTGCGCCTCGCGCTGCCGGCCGGCTACGACATCGAAAGCCTGACCGGTCCGGACGTGAGCCACTGGGACGAGCTCAAGGACGGCGCCCGCGCGGTGATGGTGCACTTTAACAAGCAGGTGCTCGGCGCGCAGACGCTCAACGTGATCTGCGCCCGACCGATGCACGGTATCGGCGCGAGTCTCGACGTGCCGCGCCTGACGGTACAGGACGCGCTCAAGCACACCGGCACGTTGTTGGTCAGCGGCGAGCGCGGCGTCCACTTCACCACCGCGCGCCGCGAAGGCGTCAGCGAGGTCAATCCGAGCGAGCTGGGCGTCCGGCAACAGGGCTATGTGGCTTTTCGGCTGCTGCGGCCCGACTGGGCGGTGCAGCTCAAGGCCGAG
>JAPLSZ010000292.1 GCA_026398385.1 Kiritimatiellota bacterium
GCCATCACCGTCATCCGTCGTCGCTCCCTGCTGCTCATTTCGATCATCTCCATGGGGCCTCCTTGCTTCAGCGCAGGAGACCACCCATGGGGACATTTCTAAAGAGTTACAAGGGGACATTTTCAAAGAGTCGCGACACACCGGAGCCGCTGGCAACCGGCGCACCCATGGCCGCAAAAAAACCTGCGGTTTATGGTCTTGACGGAGAGGGCGTGATTTCATTAAGGTATCCACTTTCGCCGAGAACACGCGTGCAGGTGCCCCGGACGGAATGAGGCCGGGGACCGAGGAAGCTGGCTCGTCTGGCCTTGATTCCGCGAGGGATGACTCCGCGGAAAAGAGGACATTTGTTGTCTGCCCGATGGTGTAATGGCAGCACACGGCCCTTTGGAGGCCAGAGTTCAGGTTCGAATCCTGGTCGGGCAACCAGTGCCGAAACGGAAGTAACGGAAGTATAAGATTGGGAGAAACAATTTTGAGAGTTTTTTCAGGCAATGCCAATCGCGCGCTGGCGGAGCGCATCGCCGCTTACATCGGCCAGCCTCTGGGCGCGGTGACGATCGGCCGGTTTCCGGACGGCGAGGTGTTTGTCAAGTTCGTCGAGAACCTGCGCGGCAAGGATGTCTTCATCATCCAGCCGACCTGCTATCCGCCGAACGAGACCCTGATGGAGCTGCTGATCATGATGGACGCGGCGCGCCGGGCCTCGGCGGCGCGGATCACGGCGGTGCTGCCGTTTTACGGCTATGCCCGGCAGGACCGCAAGGACCAGCCGCGGGTGCCGATCACGGCCAAGCTGGTGGCGAACCTGCTGGTGGCGGCGGGGGCGAACCGGCTGCTGACGATGGACCTGCATTCGCAGCAGATCCAGGGCTTTTTCGACATCCCGGTGGATCACCTGTTTGCCGCGCCGGTGATGGTCAAGTATTTGCGGGGGAAAAACATTCCCAACCTGGTGGTGGTGTCGCCGGACCCGGGCGGGCTGAAAATGGCTTACGCCTATGCGGGCACGCTGGGCGCGGGACTGGCGATCGTGGCGAAGCATCGGAAGAGTGCCACGGAGATCGACGCCTTGAACATCGTGGGCGACGTCGCCGGATGCAACGCGGTGCTGGTGGACGACCTGACCTCCACGGCGGGGACGTTGTGCGAGGCGGCCCGGCTGTGCCAGGAGCACGGCGCCCAGTCGGTCATGGCGTTGGTGACCCACGCGATGTTGACGGAGGTGGGCCTGCAGCGTTTGCAGAAGTCGCCGATCCGGGAATTGGTGACGACCGACAGCGTGCCGTGCAAGGACTGGCACGGTTTTCCGGTGACGGTGCTGTCCGTGGCGGATTTGCTGGGCGAGGCGATTCTGCGCATTCACAACGCTCAGTCCGTGACGAGTTTGTTCAAGGTGTAGCAAGGGAGACGAGGCGATGAAATCAGTAGCCATGAAGGTCCAGCCGCGCGCCGCGATCGGCAAGCAGCCGGCCAAAGAACTTCGGCGGCAGGGCCTGGTGCCCGGCATCATTTACGGTATTGAGCAGCCGCAACGCGCCGTTCAACTGAACGAACACAATCTGACCCAGTTCCTGCGGGGGCGCACGAGCGAGCATTTCCTGGTGGACCTGGAAGTGGAAGGCGACCAGCCCCGCAAGGCGATTATCAAGGAAATCCAACGCCACCCCGTGAGCGGGCGGATTGTGCACGTGGATTTCAATGCGATCTCGATGACGCGCAAGCTGCGCATCGAGGTGCCGGTCAAACTGCTGGGCGAGCCGGTGGGGGTGACGCAAACCGGCGGCGTGCTGGATCACATGGTGCGCACGATTCTGGTGGAGTGTCTGCCGGCGGAGATTCCCGAGCAGTTCACGCTGGACGTCAGCGCGCTGACCATCGGCCAGCGGCTGTGCGTCAGCGACATCGCGGTGGACCGGACCAAGCTTACGATTTTGAACGCCGCGGAGTTGGCCGTGGCAGCCGTGGCGGCGCCGCGCGCGGAAGAGGTCGTGGAGCCGACGGCCGCGGAAGCGGCGGCGGAAGGTCCGGAAGTGCTCACCGAGAAGAAGGTCGAGGGCGAAGAAGGCGCGGCCGAGGTCGAGGGCAAGGAAGGCAAGAAGGAAGCCAAGAAGGAAGGCGCCAAGGAAGCCCAGAAGGAGGAGGCGCCCAAGAAGGGTGGCGAGGGCGCCGCGGCCAAGAAGGGCAAAGAGGAGCCCAAGAAGAAATAACGGGGCCGGGCTCCGGAGCGAGGCGGCGTGAAATTGATCGTAGGCCTTGGCAATCCGGGCCGGAAGTACGCGCAGACGCGGCATAACGTGGGGTTTGCGGTGCTGGACGAGCTGGCCCGCCGCGCAGGGGCGGTCTTCCGCAAGCCGTTGTTCGCCAAGGCCAGCACGGCGAAAGCGCTGGTGGGCGGGCAGGACGTGCTGCTGGTTAAGCCGGAGACGTTCATGAACCTCAGTGGCGCGGCCGTGGCGGCGTTGGCGCGGAAACGCGGGCTCCCGCCGCAGGATGTCGTCGTGGTGCTGGATGACGCCGAGCTGGCGATGGGGCGGCTGCGCATCCGCGCGCGCGGCAGCGCGGGCGGGCACAATGGCCTGAAATCCATGGTGCAGTGCCTGGGGTCGGAGGAGTTCATCCGGGTGCGGGTGGGCATCGGCCGGAGCGGCGGCGCGCGGGCGCTGACGGACCATGTCCTCGGGAGCTTCACGGCGGCGGAACGGGCGGCGCTGGCGCCGGTGATCCCGCTGGCGGCAGAGGCGGTGGAAGGTATTTTGGCGGCGGGCGTGGAACAGGCGATGAATCGCTACAATGGGGAACGAAGCGCATAAGTCCGGCCGGAGGCCGGGAGAGGAGAGCGTCTTGAATAGATACGAAGCGATGTTTATTTTTCGCGAAGACTTGAAAGAAGAGGGCCTGGAAGAGGTCCTCAACAAGGTGCGGGCGGAGATCAAGAAGGTCGGCGGCGAGGTGGACAGCACCACGCGCATGGGCCGGCGGGCGTTCGCGCGGACGATGCAGAAGAAGACCGGGGGCCAGTATGTCATCGTGGTGTTCCGGTGCGCCGGCAGCCAGATCACGGCGCTGCTCGCCAAATACAAGCTGAACGAAGATGTGTTCCGCGTGCAGATTCTGCGCGCCGCGGAACCCACGGCGGCGGCCCCCGCCGAGGCGCCGGAGAAAAGATAATGATGGTTTCGCTGAACCGCGTTTTTCTGGCCGGCAATCTGACCCGCGATCCCGAGGTGCGCTATACGCCCACGGGCACGGCGGTGGGGGATTTGAACCTGGCCGTGAACCGAACGTACCTCAGCGAGGGTCAGCAAAAAAAAGAAACGTGTTTCATCGGCGTCATCGTCTGGGGGCGCTTGGCGGAAGGGTGCCGGGAACAGTTGTCTAAGGGTTCGCCGGTGCTGGTCGAGGGCCTGTTGCAGTTCGACCAGTGGCAGACGGAGGGCGGTGAAAAGCACAGCCGTCATCTGGTGCGCGCGGATCGCGTGGAGTTCCTGGGCGGGCCCCGCGGCGCGCTGGGCGATGCGCCCGCCGGGGCGGGTGCGGCGGCCGCGCCGGCCGCCGCCGGCGCGGAACCCGCGGCACCGGGACGCACAGCCGGAAACAGCGACGATTTACCGTTTTGAGCGTGTGGAAAGCAACCGACCAGCGGAGAGAAGGTACCATGAGTGATTATGATCGCGATGCCAGCCGTGGCCGCGCCGGCGAGAGCCAGCGGGGTGCGCGGAGAATGAGCCCTGTTCTGCTGCCGGGGCAGGTGGTGGATTACAAGGACGCAGAAATGCTGCGCAAATTTGTCACCGAACAGGGGCGCCTGCTGCCGAGCCGGATTACCGGCGTCACGGCCATGCAACAGCGCCAGATCAAGCGCGCCGTGCGGCAGGCGCGGGTGATGGGCCTGTTGCCGTAACCAGCGAAAGGATGTGGAGTATGGCCAAGGAAGTGATTTTGATGGCGGATGTTGCCGGCCTGGGCAAGGAAGGCGACGTGGTGCGGGTGGCGGAAGGCCACCTGCGCAATTATCTGGCGCCGAACAAGCTGGCGGCTCCGGTGACCGCGGCCACGCGCCGGCAGTTGGAGAAGAAGCGCCAGGGGCGGGAGCAGCAGCTCCTGCAGGAGCGCGAACAAGCGGTGGCCCTGGGTAAGAGGATCGAAGAGGCCTCCTGCACCATCCCCGTGAAGGCCGGTGCAGACAGCAAGCTCTTTGGCTCGGTGACCGTGACGGACCTGCTCGCCGCGCTCAAGGCGCAGGGCCTCGAGCTGGCTAAGCATCAACTGCTGCTGCCGGAGCCGCTGCGCGAACTGGGCGTGTTCCAGGTCCCCGTGAAACTGCACCCCGACCTTCAGGTGTCGCTCAAGGTGTGGGTGGTCGAGGAGTAACCCCATGGCCGTGCAGGTAACGCCCCCGGCGGGGGGTCGGAGCGACCGCCTGCCGCCCTACAGCGAAGAGGCAGAGCGCGGCGTGCTGGGTTCCATCCTGCTCGACGCCGAGCGCGTGGTGGACCTCTGTCGGCACCGCCGGCTGTCCGCCACGGCCTTTTACCTCCGCCATCACCAGGTGCTGTTCGAGACCGTCGAGTCCATGCTCAACGAGAAGCGGCCCGTGGACCTGTTGACCGTCGGCGAACGGCTGCGGGACCTGGGCCAACTGGAGGGCATCGGCGGCCCGTCGTTCCTGGAGCAGTTGGTGGACAGCACCCCCACCTCCGCGCATGCCGGGTATTACGTCGGACTGGTGCACGAGAAATTCCTGCTGCGCCTGATGATTGACAAGGCCCGCGCGACCATCGAAACCTGCTATGCCTCCCAGGAGGAAGCCGGCCTGATTCTCAACAAGGCCGAGCAGGACTTCTTCGAGATCGCCCATTTCAAGCACGGCGATGAAGCGTCCTGGGACAAGCTGGTCAAAGAGGGCATGGCCAGGATCGAGCAAGTCATCGCCAGCGGCAAAAACATCACCGGGCTGGCCACCGGCTTTGCGGATGTGGACCGCTTGACCCAGGGTTTGCAGCCGGGCGACCTGGTCATCCTGGCGGCGCGCCCCTCCATGGGCAAAACATCCCTGGGTCTGAATATCGCCGAGAACGTGGCCCTGATGCGCGACGCAAAACATGCGGTGGCGGTGTTCAGCCTGGAAATGTCCGCCGAACAACTGGTGCGCCGGATGATCTGCTCCCGGGCGCGCGTTTCGATGTTCAAACTATCCGGCGGCTACGTTTCCGCGGAAATGCACGGCAGCTTGGTTCAAGCCACGGATGTGTTGATGAAGGCGCAGATTTTCATTGACGATACCGCCGGGCTCGAAGTGCTGGAATTGCGGTCGCGCGCGCGCCGGCTGAAACGCAAGTACGACAATATAAGCCTGATCGTCGTGGACTACCTCCAACTGCTGCATTATCCCCAGTACTCCCGGGAAGGCCGGCAGCTGGAGACGGCCGCCATCTCCGGCGCGCTGAAGGCGATGGCCAAGGAATTGCATGTGCCCGTGCTGTGCCTCAGCCAGCTCAGTCGCGCGCCCGAGCAGCGCGACAAAACATCCGGTGTGCCCCGGCTATCCGACCTGCGCGACTCCGGGGCCATCGAACAGGATGCCGATGTCGTTTTCATGTTGCGCCGGCCGTGCAAATATCCCGACGATCAGGACCATGATGACAAAAGGCTGGCGGTGCTCGAACTGGCCAAACAGCGTAACGGGCCCACCGGCGAAACGCGCTTGAATTTTGAAGAGGACTTCACGCGCTTCGAAGATCGCCTGGACCGGCGTGGCGCGGGAGGCGACGCATGACGCCGGCCGTGCCAACGCCGGGCCGGTCCGCCGTGGCGGGCGCAAGCCGGTGCGGCGGTCGGCCGTGGCGGTGGGCGACGGCGCTGGCGGCCCTGCTGCTCGCGGTCCCGCTGGCCGCGGCCGCCGAGATCGTCAAGGATCTCCGTGTCCAGCGGCGCGGCGGCGGCGCGTTGGAGGAAGCCTCCGTGCGGGCCTTTATCAGCTCCAAGGCGGGCGAAGAACTCAGCCGCGCCGGCGTGGGGCGCGATGTCAAAAACCTCCAAAAAAGCGGCCGCTTCAGCTATGTCGAGTCGCGCGTGGAGCCCGTAACCGGTGGCGTCAGCCTGACGTTTGTCGTGGAACTCAAGGCCCGCATCCGCCGGCTGGACATCGCCGGCGCGGACTATCTGGGCAACAAGAAGGTCCGCGAGCTGCTGGAGCTGGGTTCGGGCGATCTCGTGGACGAGGCGACGCTGGCGACCCGCGCCGTCAAGGTGGTCGAAACCTATCGCAAGAAATACTTCCCCGATCCGCGGCTGAGCTGGACGTTTGCGCCGGTGGAGGGCCAGGATTTGACGGACGTGCGCGTGGACCTCCGCGAAGGCCACCGCGCCACGGTGCAGCAGATCAACTTCATCGGCAACCGCCAGTTGAGTTCCCGGACGCTGCGCCGGGTCATGAAACAGCGCCGCACGAATCTGATTTCCTGGATCACGTCGGATGGCACATACAATCCCGACGATCTGGCCGCGGACCGCGAGGCGCTGCGCCGGGCCTATCTGGACCAGGGCTATCTCGATGCCGACGTCGGCGAGGCGGAGGTGCGCCCCCTCGGCCGCCGCGGCCTGGCGGTGGATATCAGGGTGGCCGAGGGCGCGCGCTACACGATCAGCGGCTTTGAGGTGGCTGGCACGAAGGCGTTCCCGCAGGCGGAGGTGGAGAGCGCCTGCCCCCTGCGTGTCGGCGCCACGGCCGCCATGGCGGATATCGACCAGGCCCCGCAGGCCCTCCGGGATTACTACGGCGCCCGCGGCCACATCCGCACCGCGGCGGACGCCGAGCTGGACACGGACCCGGTCCGGCACACGACGCGGGTGCGGTTCCTGGTGCGGGAGGGGCAGTTGGCGCACATCCGCAACATCCGGATCCGCGGCAACACGCGCACCAAGGACAAGGTCATCCGGCGCGAACTGACGGTCTTCCCCGGCGACGTGTTCAACGAAGTCAAGGTGCGCACCAGCCAGCACCGCCTCCAAAACCTGCAGTATTTCAAATTTGTGGACGTGGCGCCACAGGCCACGGCCGAAGACAATCAATACGACTTGAACATCGATGTGGAGGAGGACCGCACGGGCAAATTCATGGTCGGCGCCGGTTTCTCGAGCATCGACAACCTGGTGGGCTTCGTGGAATTGTCGCAGGGCAACTTCGACCTCTTCGGCTGGCCCCACTTTACCGGCGGCGGCCAGAAGCTGAACATCCGGTTTCAGGGCGGTTCGCTGCGCCGCGACATGGAGCTCGCCTTCATCGAGCCGTATTTCCTGGATCGCCGCCTGTCGCTGGGCGTGAGTCTGTTTCAGCATGACAGCTCGGTCTATAGCACCGAGTTCAGCCAGAAGAACACCGGCGGACGGCTGACCCTCGGCCAGCCGCTGCCCCGGGGGCTGTTTTTTGACCGGTTGAACTACATTTACAGTCTGCAGGCCATCAACGTGTATGACATCACCACCAACTCCTCGCCGCAGCTCCAGGCGGAGGCCGGCCGGCGCCTGAAAAGCGCCTTCGATCTGGAGCTGGTGCACGACTCGCGCGACAACGTGTTTGTGCCCACCCGCGGCAACCGCACGGTCCTGTTCGCGGAACTCGCCGGCGGCCCCCTGGGCGGCGAGACGGACCTCTATGCCCTGCAGGCGCGGAGCGCCCAGTATTTTCCACTCTGGTTTGAGCATGTGCTCAGTTTCAAGGGACAGATGGCCGTGGTGGACCGCTACGACGGCTCCACGCGGGTGCCGATTTTCGACCGGCTGTTCCTGGGCGGCCCCCAGAACATTCGCGCATTCAGATACCGCGAGGTGGGTCCCACGGACGGCTCGGCCAACAACGAGCCGATCGGCGGCCGGTCGCTGGCCTATGGCACGGTGGAATATACGGTGCCGGTGGTTGAAAAGGTGCGCCTGGCCGCGTTTTATGACGTGGGCATGGTTTGGGAAGACGTCTTCTATTTCAACCTCCACCACCTCAACTCCGGTTTCGGCGTCGGGATCCGGCTTGACTTTCCGGGCTTTCCGATACAGCTTGATTACGCGTGGCCGCTCAAGGCCGATGACTTCAACGACCGGCCGTCGGGCCGGTTCAACTTCTGGATCGGTTATACTTATTGATTCGCTAAAGGGAGGAAACGGATGAAAACAAACGGTCGTCGCGGGATGGTGCTGGTCGGATTGTGGTTGGCGGGCGCCGCCTGGGGTTTCACGGCGGAACCCCGGATCGTGTTCGTCAACATGGACCGGGCTTTTAATGAGTTCTATAAAACCAAACTGGCCGACACCCAGCTCAAGGAGCAGAGCAGTCAGGTGCTGGCCGAGCGCAAGAAGCTCACCGACGAATATGACGCCTTGCAGCCGGCCTTCGGCAAGCTGCGCGAGGAGGCCCAGAATCCCGCGCTGAGCGAGGAAGTCCGCGCCCAGAAGCGCAACGCCGCCGAGGAAAAACTGGTGGAAATCCGCGACTTCGAAAGTAAAATCAAGCGCTTCGACGACACCCGCCGGAAACAGCTCGATGATCAGAGCCGCCGCATGCGCAAACGTCTTGTGGACGAAATCATGGAGACCATCCAGATCTATGCGCGCAACCAGATGTTCACCGCCGTGCTGGATACCTCCGGCCAGAGCCTGAATGGCGTGCAGAACGTGCTGTTTTTCGATCCGCGCGTGGATATCACCGCCGACATCATCGGGGTGTTGAACCGGGCCCAGGCGAACGCGGGCAAGGACGTCACGGCCCCGGCGGATAAACCCGGGGCCGGGAAGAAACCGGAGGATAAGACTCCCGCGGAAAAGCCCGGGGCCGGGAAGAAACCGGAAACCAAGGGAAAGAAATGATCACGGAGGCCCGGTGACGCTGACCGCGTCAGAAATCGCGGACCGGCTCGGGGCGGTGTGCGACGGCGATGGCGCCGTCGTCATCACGGGACTCGCCAGCCTGCGGGATGCCGGACCGGGCGAGATCACCTTCGTCGCCAATCCCCGCTACGCCGCGGCAGCGGCCACCACCCGCGCGGGCGCGGTCCTGGTGGCCAGGGACTGGGACAAGCCCTGCGCCGCGCCGGCGTTGCTGCGCGTCGCCGATCCCAACCAGGCCTTCGCCGCGATCGCCGTTTGCTTTGCGCCGCCGCCGATCCAGTACCCGGCGGGCGTTCATCCCACCGCGGTGGTCGCGCCCGACGCGGTGCTGGGGCAGGGCGTCAGCATCGGGCCCCTGTGCGTGGTGGAAGCCGGGGTGCGCGTCGGCGACCGCGCGGTCCTCGTCGCGCAGTGCTACCTTGGCCGCCAGGTCACGGTGGGCAGCGATACGCTCTTGTATCCGCAGGTCACCGTCCGCGAGCGCGTGCAGATCGGCGACCGGTGCGTCATTCACAACGGCGCCGTGCTGGGCAGCGATGGCTTCGGCTTTACGGCGGACGATCAGGGTGCGCGCCACAAGATCCCGCAGGTCGGAACGGTGATCGTCGGCAACGATGTCGAAATCGGTTCCAATACCACCGTGGATCGCGCGCGGTTTGGCAAGACGGTCATTGGGAACGGCGTTAAGATCGACAACCTGGTGCAGATTGCCCACAACGTGGTCATCGGCGACCATGCGGTCATTGTCGCCCAGGTGGGCATCGCCGGTAGCGCCAAAATCGAACACCACGTGATCCTGGCCGGCCAGGCGGCCGTGGCCGGGCATGTCACAGTGGGCGCCGGCGCGATGATCGGCGGCCAGGCCGGTATCCACAAGAATGTTCCGCCCATGGCGAGGCTGATCGGCTCGCCGGCGGTGCCCGGCGAGGTGTTTGCGCGCATGGTGGTGAATTGGACGAAGCTGGACGGCATGCGCAAGCGCCTCGTCGAGCTGGAGCACCGGCTCCACCAAGTGGAATCCCGCGCCGGGCGCCTCGGCCTCGGCGTCGAGGTTGGTCATCAGCGCC
>JAPLSZ010000251.1:0-7325 GCA_026398385.1 Kiritimatiellota bacterium
GCACCAGGGCGCCGCCGAACGCCCACGCGCTGTTGAGCCAGGCCCACCGGGATGTCGACGCGGAGTGGTAGTCCGTGTTTTCCACCGGCGTGCCCAGCTGCCAGACCGCCGGCTGCAGGCCGCGCCGCGCCGGCGCGAGAACACTGTCGAGGTCGTAGCTCGGTACGGCGCAGTCCGCCGCGCCATAGCGCAGTCCGTAATGGTGACCCGGCTCCGCGAGGAACAGCAGGCGATAGACCGGCCCCGATCCGGAGACGCCCCGGACGGTGAGCGGCGGGTTGTCGCCATCGCGCAGCACCAGCCGCGCGCGGCCCAGGCGCTGCTCGGGGAAGTCGAGCGCGAGCTCGCGCCGGGCATAGCCCGGCAGCGCAATGTGAAGCAGCCGCCCGCTGGACGCGTCCACCCACCCCTCCACACCGTTGCGCACGACGGGCAACTGCAGCATGACCGGCCGGCTGAAATTGCTTTCCGCGATGTCCAGCGCCAGCCGGTTCAGCGGCCGCCGGCCGGCGTCCAGCGTGACGATGGTCGCGCGCTCCTGCGCATCGCGCGCGACGCTGAAGTTCTTGAGCGGCCCGTCGGCGCGCGCCGCCTCCACGGCGCCGTCCACGGTCTCCAGGCGCCAGAAGGACACGCTGTCCACGCGGAAGGGCTGGCGTTGCAGGTCCACCGTGCGCGTCTCGATCCGGCCGTCGTGTCCGCCGGTTTGCTGCATCAGGCGCGTCCACGGCTGGGTTTTTTCCGCCGTGACGTTGCTGATCGTCAGCCGGAAGCGGCGGCAGGTGTTGGCCGGCAGGGCCACCTCGAGCTGGCGCAGGTCCATGTAGCGGGTGTAGTCGAAGAGCGGCGCCTCGGCCACCAGCGTGGTCCAGTCCGCCCCGTCGGCGCGGCCCTCGACCTGGACGCCGTGCTGGAAATCCCGCAATGGCGTCCGGACGCTGAAGCCGACCGCGACGGCATTCGTGTCGGTCAGCGCGAACTCGGCCGCGACGCTGTTATCCGGCCGCTCCGTAAGAGCAAGCAAGCGCGAAGCCACCGCGCGCCGCACGGTGTGCTGGCGCACCACGACCTGTTGTTCCAGCGCGCGGGGCAGTTCTGTGCCGGTCTCATTGACAAGACGCAGGTCGCGGTAATCGTCCGCCGTAGCGGCATACAGCCCGTCGTCCAGCGGCACGGCGGCCACCGTGGTTGACGTCGGCGCGGGCCCCTCCAGCGGGCGTGACCAGCGGAACGCAGCGGGCGCCGGCGCGGTCAGCGCCACCGCCGGGGCCAGCAATGTCCAGAGAAGCAAGCAGTGTTTCATGACGGGTTCTCCGGCGGCGGCGCGGACTGAAAGCGCTGCCGGAACTTGAGGTAGATCAGCGCGGCTATGAGCAGGATCACGCCCAGCACGATGAAGGCGATGATCCGGTACAACGGGTCGAGGTTCGCCAAATCGGACAAGAAAACCTTGGCGACCACCACGGCGAAAAGCGCCAGGCCGGCATACCGCAGGCCTCGCACGGTCCGCAGCAGGCCGAACGAGAGCAGGGTCAGCGCATAGACAGCCCATAGCAGGGTGATGCCGCCGCCGGCGGAGGCCGGTAGGAAGTGCGCCAGCAGGCTGTTGAGTTCCAGCGTCAGATAGAGGAACAGCAGCGCCAGCGCCAGGATGCCGGCGCCGAGGCCGACCGGTCGCGCCCCGGGCCGGCCGCGCAGGCGCGCGAAGGCCAGCGTCAGCAGGCCGAGGCACAGCGCGAAATCCAGCAGGCGGACGAGGACGAAGTCGGCGATGTAAGGCCGGCCATAGAGCCAAGTCGCCGTGCTCAGACTCCACTCCTCCAGATCCACCATGAGCACCTTGCCCAACATGCCGAGGCCCGCGATGGCCAGCAACACCAGCGCCCAGACCGCGTCGCGCCGCTGCGCGACGGCCAGTAGAAAGAGCCCGAGCGCGAACCAAGCCAGCGTCATCGCGGGTACGGCCAGCGTCGCGGCGAAAAAGCCGCACGTGTGGTGCAGTTCGAGCGTGAGATAGAGGAACAGCAGCGCCACGGCGAGGGTGGCGAGGCCCACGGCCCAGACACCCCTGGCCGGCGGCCGGCGCAGCAGCCGCCAGGCGCCGCCGAGGGCTGCGATCGGCACGCCCATGGCCACCAGGCGTTCGCCGAGGATCAGCAGATAATCCGGCCACAGCAGGTCCGGCGGCAGCGCCGCGGCGAACTGGCGGTCGAAGTCATAAAACGCCAGCCGGGCCGCCGCGAGCAGATAGGCGGCGCAGGCCAGCAGGCCGAGAAAGCGGCTGTCGAGTTTGCCGGCCAACCACAGCATGATCAGCCCCTGCAGCGCCCAGCTCGCGGTGACCCATTGCCGCGAGAGCGCCAGCGGTGGCGTCAGCGCGAGGAACAGCGCCGCCAGCGCCAGGAGCAGGCACAGCAGCCCGCGGTCCTGCTGGCGGCGCACCAGCAGCCCGCCGGCCAGCGCGAGGTAGAAGGCCGCCAGCGCCAGCGTCAGAAGCGCGGCGAATTTTTCGGGGTGCGCGAGCGTGATGACGCGGTAGGCGAGGCCGAAGAAGATCAGCGTGTGCGCGAGACTGCCCAACAGCTCCAACAGCGTGATCTTTTCCCGCTGCACGATGTGGCGCAGGATCAGCACGGCGGCGTAGAGCAGGAAGAATGCGAACAGGAAGCCGAGCACCACGCCGCAGTCGGCGGCTGTGTAGAAGCGGTGGATCGTGGCGCCCGCCAGGCCGTACGTCAGCAGCATGCCCAGGTAATTCAGCAGCGGCCACGGCCGGCAACGGGAAATGCCGAGGAGGCCCAGTCCGAGCAGCAGCAGATAGCCGAACAAGCCGGGGAAGTTCTTCACGCCGGTGTTGAGCATGAGCGGCGTGCCGAAGCCGCCGAGGATGCCGAGCACGGCGATCAGCAGCATATTGAACCGCACCGCCACCACGCCGGCGCTGAGCGTGACCAGCGCCATCAGCGCGAACGCCGGCAGCACACCCAGCAGGTGGTAGTAATTGCAGGCGGCATACAGGCTGAAGTACAGCGTGGCCAGGCCGCCGCCGATCAGGCCCTGTCCCAGCAACTGGTAGGGCCGGCCCAGCAGCCGCACGCCGCCGGTCAGCATGGCCAGCCCGGTGACGACGCTAAGCGTTACGCGCGCCTGCGGCCCGAGCCAGCCGTGCTCGATGGAATACTTGAGGAAAAAGCCGATACCGATGACGCCGATGACGATACCCAGCCGCAGCAGCCAATTCGTCGCGACGGCGAATTCCCACGAGGCGCCCGTGGTCCGGTATTCCTCGCCGATGACGATCCAGTTCCAAATCCGCCGCAGCATTTGCTGCGCCTTGACTTGAAACGCGCCGGGCTCCGGTGCCGCGGCGGATGTTTTCGGCGGCGGCGGCATCGGCGGCGGTTCCGGTGCGGGCGCCTTGGACGCCAGCGGTTCGGGCTTGATCGGCGCAAGATCGCCGGGGGCATACGCCGGCGGCGGCATCGGCGGCGGCATGGCAGCCGCTTTCGGCGCGGCCGCTGGTGCTGGCGGCGTCTCCGGCGCCGGCGCCGCGCGCGCGGCCCTGGCGAGCAACTGCGTCAATTGCGTGCTATGTTGGCTCTGGTCCCGGCGGACGTTCAGCACCAGGATGAATGTAACGATGGGCAGGATGGCCAGCGTGATGAACGCCAGGATGCCGAGCAATGCCGCCAAACCTTCCCAACCCATAACGCCTCCGTTGGTTATGCCGAAAGCCGCGTTACGCCCGATACATATCCGTTTTGCCGCCGCGTCCAGGCTGGCCGTCCGGCCCTACCGTTTCATACCGGCCTTCACTTTTTCTCTTCGGTCCATACTTCGGTGACTTTCTGGACGATGTCGTGGGCCAGGTCGGCGGCGGCCTTGGGCAGGCCGATGCGCTTGGAGGAGGACATGTCGCCGATCACGGGGAAGGTGGCTTCGCCGTAGCAGCGCGGATGCTCCACAATGACCTTGTTGTCGCTGCGGCGGGTGAGGATGATCGCGGCGTAGAGGGTCAAACGGTATTGGGAGGCGGCGGTTTTGCGCTGGGCATCGTAGACGAGCGGGACGATCCGGTAGTCGGTGAGTTTGACCTGCAAAATGGCGTCGGCCTGGTTCTCGGGGGCGATTCTCAGGGAGCCGTCGCGCTGAATTTCCTCGAGGGCGGACCGGGTGGCCTGGATTTCGATCTGCGGTTCGCTGGTGCGGTTGACAAAGGTGGGTATGCCGACGGTCTTGATGTCGGGCGGCAGCATGGAGCCCAGGCGGTAGCCGGTGCAGCCGGGTTGGGTCAGCAGGCCGAGCGCCGGCAGGAGCAGGGCCAACAGGACGCTAGGAATCTTGATGGGCTTTGACATCGGACTTCTCCTTCACCTGACTGAGCATTTTCACACGTTGTTGGGCTTGGGCCGTCCAGTCGGAATACGGGAAGAGCCGGATGAAGTCCTGATATTCAAGCATGGCGGCCTGGGGTTTGCGGGCGATGCGGTCATAATAGACCGCGCGGTCGAAGGCGATGCGCGCCCGGCGGCGGTACAGTTCGTCGCGGAGTTTGACGGCGTCGGCCGCCTGGCCGGAGTTGGGGTAGCGCTGGAGAAACTGCGTGGTGGCGCTCCATGCCTCGTCCAGCGAGGCTTCGTTGTGAGGGGCTTCCCGGGCGAGGCGTTCGAGGCAGACGGCGCGGGCGAGGGCGGCCTGTTCCGCGAAGGGACTGTTGGGATAGCGCACCTGCGTGGTGGCGTAGGCGACGATGGCGAGTTCGTATTGCTGGCTGAGCGCGTAGGCCCGGCCGATCAGCGCCTGGGCTTCAGCGGCGTGGGCCCCTTCGGGGCCATGGGCGATCACTTTTTCCAACAGGGGGACAGCCTGCTCGGGCGCATGGAATCCGGGGAAGAAGAGGAATTTGGCCTTGCGCCGGTGCATGACGAGTTGGGCGATGGCGAACTGCCGATCGAGGACTTCAGCGTAGGGAAAGGAGCCGGCGTAATGTTCGATCAGGTAGGTGTATTCTTCGAAAGCCGTCGTCCATTCTTCCCGTTTGTCGAGGAGGCGCGCATAAGCGAGCTGCGCGTTCGGCGCTTCCGGCGCGGAGGGCCAAGCGATGATCAGCGCGCGCAGTTGCCGGAGCGCCGCACGAATCCGGCCCGCCTGCTGCAGTTCAAGGGCATATGCCAGCTGCGCGGCGGGCTGGGCCTTGGCCGGCCAGAGGAAAAAGTTCCAGCCGCGTGCGGGCTTGAACTCGGAATAAGGTTGGGCGGCGGCCCCGGCCTCCAGGCAGAACCCGGCGCACAGCAGCAGACCGACGGCCGCCAGACACCGGCGGCGTGTATGCGTTGCGGACATGCGGGAACATTAGGGGCGGGCCGAAAGGCGGTCAAGACCGAAGATTAAATCATGTTTGCCAAAATGAGAATTCGGTCTATACTGCCCATGCATAAACATCGTGGAGTTGGTTTCAAAAGGGAGGAAGTTCCTATGCCGCGCGTGTTGGTGGTAGACGATGAGCCGAGCATTCTGAGCGTATTGAACACCCTGCTCAAGGCCCACAACCATGATGTCACTCCGGCCCGCAGCGGGGAAGCCGCCTTGACGCTGTTGCAGCAAAACAGCTTCGATTTGATGATTTCGGACATCCGCATGGGCGGCATGAATGGCATGCAGCTTCTCGCGCAAGCCCGGAAGCTGTATCCCAACATGGCCGTGATCATGTTGACGGCCTACGGCACCGTGGAGACGGCCGTGGATGCCATGAAGGAAGGCGCGTTCGATTATGTCACCAAACCGTTCAAGGTGGACGAGCTGCTCATCACGGTGCAGCGGGCGCTGCAATATCACCACCTGCTTTCCGAGAACGTGGCGCTCAAGGAGGAATTGGCGGGGCGTTATCGCTTTGAACACATCGTGGCGGAAAGCCCGGGCATGCGCAAAGTGTGCGAGATGATCGAGCGGGTGGCGCCCACCGACACGACGGTGCTGGTGCTGGGCGAAAGCGGGACCGGCAAGGAACTGGTGGCCAAAGCGATCCACGCGTACAGTGCCCGGAAAATGAAAAACTTTCTGCCGATCAATTGCGCCGCCCTGCCGGAGCCGCTGCTGGAGTCCGAGATGTTTGGCCATGTCAAGGGTGCGTTTACCGGCGCGACGGCCAACAAGGAGGGGCTGTTCGAAGCCGCCGCCGGCGGCACGATCTTCCTGGACGAAATCGGCTCGATGCCGATGTCCATTCAGGCCAATTTGCTGCGTGTACTGCAGGACAAGGAGATCCGGCGGGTCGGCAGCAATGAAAACGTTCCGATCAATGTCCGCGTGCTCGCGGCGACCAATGACCGGCTCGAGCGGCTGATCGAGCAGGGCAAGCTGCGGGAGGATTTGTATTACCGGTTCAGCGTCATCTCCATCGAAATCCCGCCGCTGCGCGAGCGGACCGAGGACATCTTGCCGCTGATCCAGCATGTCCTGCGGCGGGAACTGGGTGACAAGCAACCCTTGCCCCAGCTCGATCCGGAAGCCCAGCTTATCATGGAGCAATACAATTGGCCCGGTAACGTGCGCGAACTGGAAAACACCATCCGGCATGCCCTGGCCTTTGCCAAAGAAGGCCGGATTACCCAGAATGTCCTGCCTGCCAAGATCGTCGAAGCGGTCGCTAATCTCGGCACCCATGCGGAGCGCAGAGCGGCGTCCATGGATGAATTCCGTGGAAAATCATTGAAGGCTTTCCTGCGGAAGAAGGAAAAAGAATACCTTTCCCTGGTCATCTCCGCCAAGGGTGGTGACAAGGAAAAGGCGGCCAAAGCCCTCAAAATCAGCTTGGCCACCCTCTACCGGAAGATACCAGAAGAAACGGAATAAGTCGCAAGTTCGAGAGAATGCGAAAATTGCCTGTTCGTTATGGCGTCCGATAGAGTCATGCAGGGGATGCGTGTTTATAACGTTTTTTTGGCCTTTTCCATGGACGGGATGATCCGGCTGTATTGAAATCAGCTTGAAACAGCATGTTTTTGCCAGCGGCGCATGCCGTGGGCGTGGTGGGGTGGGGTTAGGGCTGCAGGTTGGCATGGGGCTTGCTGAAAGTTACAGCTAGTTGCGGGTGATTTTGGCTGTCTGTGTGATTGGGCGTGTGTCCGATCGCGGATGGCCAATATAAAAAAGAAAATAATAAGGTGGAAAAAATGAAGAAGAACAAACGCGGATTCACGCTGGTGGAAATCATGATCGTGGTGGCGATCATCGGTCTGCTGGCGGCCATTGCGGTGCCGTCGTTCATGAACGCGCGGACGAAGTCGATCGCGAGTTCCTGCATCAAAAGCCTGCGCCAGATCGAG
>JAPLSZ010000251.1:7448-49009 GCA_026398385.1 Kiritimatiellota bacterium
GACCTGGTGGGCTCGAACCTGTACATCAAGAGCACGCCGGTCTGCCGCGGCGGGGGCACCTACACGCTCAGCGGTCTGGGCGTCAACCCGACCTGCTCGGTGGGTGGTCTGCACGTGCTGCCGTAACGGTGTGGCATTCGTAGTTCGATCCGGCGGCCCCTGATGTCAATCGGGGGCCGCCTCTTTTATGGCGGTATGGGTAATGGCCGATCCGCGGTTGGCTTCTGGGACGATTGGGAGTAGCATGCTCCGCGGCGCGGGCGGGGCGATCGTTCACAGGACCACGCTGCTGCGGTATCTGGCCGGGGTTGGCCGGCCGGACGGGGGCGAACGGCATCAGCGAGGGGCGAACGGCATCAGCGATATGACTATGAAAGCAAGCCGTGGACGCGGCCGACCCGGCCGGTATCCGTCCGGATTCCGCGCGCGCCGCGGACTGAATTGGGGCTGCATCGGCCTGTCGTACGCCTCCTTCTACTTCTGCCGCTACAACCTCTCTTTTGCGAACAAATCCATCTGCGAGGAATTCGGTTTTACCAAGGATCAGTTTGGCTGGGTGCTGACGGCATTTTTCTGGGCCTACGCGGTGGGGCAGATGCTCAACGGGCTCATCACCGACCGGATTGGCGGGAAACGCGCCCTCGCCATCGGCGCCTGCTCCACCGTGCTCATGAACGCGCTCTTCGGGTTGGCGTCGTTCTGGGGCTTGTTGAGCGTATTCATTTTGATCTGGCTGGTGAACGGCTATCTCCAGGCCTTTGGCGCACCGGGCATGATCAAGACCAATACGGCCTGGTTCAGCCAGACGGAACGCGGTAAATTCGCGGGTATTTTCGGGTTCATGATCCAGCTCGGCCGGTTCGCCATCACCAAGGTTGCGCCGCTGTTGCTGATTGGCTTCACGTTCCTGTGGTGGACGGTGCCGCCCCTGCACTGGCGCTATGTTTTCTGGATCCCCGCCGCGGTCACGGTGTGCATTACCCTGCTCATGCTCCTGGTGGTGAAAAACACGCCCGAGGAGGCGGGCTATGAAAACGTTCATCCCGGCGAAACCGACCATGCCGAAGACGAGCGCGCCAGCCTCGCGCACTCGTTCAAGGTCATTTTCAGCAATCGTTACGTCTGGATCGTGGCCGGCGCCTACGCCTGCACAGGCGTCGTGCGCCAGGGTATTGATCAATGGTTCCCCCGCTACATGCAGGAAGTGCATCACGTGGCGTTGACGTCCCCGGAGTTCGCCTGGGCCGCCTATGGCATTCCGCTGGTGGCCGTCCTGGGGGCGCTGACGTCCGGCTTTATCTCGGACACGCTGTTCCAAGGACGGCGCGCACCGGTTGCGGCCATACTCTATTTCATGGAAACCGCCATCATCCTGCTCGCCACGCGCGTCCACAGCCTGACCGCGGTGACTATCTTTCTGATCCTGATTTCGTTCACGGTGAACGCGACGCACTCGATCCTGGGCACTGCGGCGGCGATGGATATTGGCGGCCGGCGCATGGCCGGCACAGCCTCTGGCGTCATTGATTCCTTCCAGTACTATGGCGGCGGCTTCGCCGGCTTCCTGCTGGGCTGGCTGCTGGAAAAATACGGGTGGGGTTCCTGGCTGATCAGCCTGGCCGGATTCGGCATCATCGGCGGCGTCCTGATGCTGACCATCGCGAAGCGCACCAGCCTGCGCGCGGAAGAAACATAGACCGGGTTGACACCAAGTTGTGGGGTTTGATAGAAAACACAGCATGAAAAAAATCATAGGGTTGTTTACCGCCGTGTGGCTGGCTGGTAATGGTGTCGCCGCGGACTGGAAGCCGGTGCCCGGACACCTGATGACGCGTTGGGCGAAAGCGGTCGCGCCGGACCAGGTGCTCCCCGAATACCCGCGGCCGCAACTGGTGCGCGCGCAATGGCAGAACCTCAACGGTCTCTGGGATTATGCCATCACCGATCGCGCCGCCGCGCAGCCGGCGCAATTTAACGGCAAAATCCTGGTGCCGTTTTGCGTCGAGTCGGCGCTCTCCGGCGTAAAGAAACCACTGACCGCGCAGCAGCGCCTGTGGTATCGGCGGACGTTCACCGCGCCTGAGCTGGCCGGCGATAAACGGCTGCTGCTCCACTTCGGCGCGGTGGACTGGCAGGCGAAGATCCTGGTCAACGGCCAGGCGGTGGGCGAGCACACCGGCGGCTACGATGCCTTCACGCTCGACATCACCGCCGCGGTCAAGAGCGGCAACAACGAATTGGTGGTGTCGGTGTTCGACGATAGCGGCGCCTCGCATCAGCCCAAGGGCAAGCAGCATTTCCCTGCCATCGCCAAGCCGGGCGGCATCATGTACACGCCCTGCTCGGGCATCTGGCAGACCGCGTGGCTGGAAACCGTGCCGGCGGCGTATGTCGAGTCGCTCAAGATCGTGCCCGACGTGGACGGCGGCGCGGTCTCCGTGACCGTGAACACCCAGGGCGGCGGCCAGGTGCAGGTGACCGCGCTCGACGGCGACCAGCCTGTCGCGACCGGCGCGGGCGCGGCCGGCCAGCCCATCGTGCTGAAAATCCCCGACGCCAAACTCTGGTCGCCGGACACGCCGTTCCTCTACGGTTTGCGCGTCGCGTGCGGCGCCGACACGGTGCAGAGCTACTTCGGCATGCGGAAGATCGCGCTCGGCAAAGACGACCAGGGCATCACGCGCATCCTGCTCAACGGCAAGTTCGTCTTTCAGGTCGGTTTCCTCGACCAGGGCTTCTGGCCCGACGGGATCTATACCGCGCCGACGGACGCGGCGTTGAAATTCGACATCGAAACCACCAAAAAGCTCGGCATGAATGTCGCCCGCAAGCATGTCAAGGTCGAGCCGGACCGCTGGTATTACTGGTGCGACAAGCTCGGCCTGCTCGTCTGGCAGGACATGCCCGGCAGCAGCGCGGGCAAGGGCGGCGGCAAGGATAAGACCACTGGCGAGCGGAAAGACGGCGTGCCGTTCTCGCCCGAGGTGGCACAGCAGTTCGAAGCCGAACTCAAGGCGCTGGTCGAAGGCCGCTGGAACCATCCATCCATCATCATGTGGGTCGTCTTCAACGAAGGTTGGGGCCAATACGACACGCCGCGGCTGACGCAGTGGGTCAAGAGCATGGATCCGTCGCGACTGGTCAACAACGCCAGCGGCTGGAATGACATTCCGTGCGGCGACGTACAGGACATGCACAGCTATCCCGGCCCTGGCGCGCCGAAGCCGACCGACGGCCGCGCTGCCGTGCTCGGCGAATTCGGCGGGCTCGGCCTGCCTGTGCCGGGCCACACCTGGGTCGAGAAGACCTGGGGCTACCGCGGCATGACAAACGCTGCGGAACTCACCCAGCAATACGGCAAGCTGCTGCAGCGCGCCTACGAGTTGAAGGACCAGCCCGGGCTCAACGCCGTGATCTATACGCAAACGACCGATTGCGAGACGGAGTGCAACGGTTTGATCACCTATGATCGCGAGGTGGTGAAGCCGGACCTGGAAAAGACCGCCGCGGCCAACCGCGGCCAATTCCCGCCGGCGCCATGAACGGCACAACCCGGTCCCGTCTGGAGCGCCGGGCCGGATGTGCTTCGCGGTGGGGATGAACGGGAAGCGGCCGCGGATTCCGCCCAACTACGCGGCCGGCGATGCTGGGACCGCAGGGGGCGCCCGTGTATTAACGGTGTTTGACGGGCGCCGCGCTGCCGTGCCGGCAGTGATAAATGAACGCCGGTGGAATATTACGCCAGACCACGGGGGTTTTCCTGACGATCATAAAATAGGAGCGCAGCAGTTTCAGAAAATCCCGCGCCGAGGGCAACAACAGGCCGCCCAGGTATGTGAACGTCAGAAATTCACCGTTGTGGTGCAGGGCGCCGATAATGGCGTCCAGCAGCTCGGCCTGCTGGCTCTTCTTGAAAACGCCCCAGGGCAGGCTGGAAATGATGCAATCACAATGCTCCACGCCATGCTGGCGCAGGTATTTTTTGATGTGCAAGGCCGAGTCATGGTAGACTGTGGCGGTCGGGCAGTGCTTCCGCGTCTCTGCCACGAAGCCCGGGTTCAGTTCGAGGGCGAAGAAAACGGCTCCGCGCGGAAGATGTTGCAGGATCTTCTCGGTGAAAACGCCCGTGCCGGGCCCCAACTCCACCACCACGCGGGCTTGGGCCAAGTTGGCCGTAGCGACGATCGACCGGGCCAGATGCTTCGAAGAGGCCGCGACAGCCCCGGTCTTCCGGGGATGTGTGATGAACTGCTTAAGAAATTTGTGCATGCAACGCCCGGCAGTCTAACTTTTGAACCCAAGAAGTCAAGGCAACGCATGCTGCGGCACAACCCGCATAACAAAAATCTATCCGGCCGGATAGATTTTTGTTATGCCTCAGGGGCTGGAGGAGCGGGTGTGACACCGGCGGCGGGTGGGGATCATCATGAGCAGCACGCGCGGGCCTGTGAAGCGCAGCGGGATGATGGTTGACTCCCGTCGGGCGTGGTTTAGGATGCCCCGCAAGCAGGGAACTTTTTCTCGGATGCAGGCGCAACCATGGGGATGTTCGATACGCTGGGCCGCGCCGCCGCTCAGGCCGGCCGCAAGGAAAACACGCTGCGCAAGCTGGAGCGAATGAACACGGCCCTGCGCCATGCGGAGCCGGACCGCGTGCCGATCAGCGACTTCTTCTGGGGCAGCTTCATCCAGCGCTGGCGCGCGGAGCTCAATCTGCCCGCCGACGCCAACCCCTATTACTATTACGATCTCGACTGGATTGTCACCGTGCCCAACATGGATCCGTGGATCCGGCCGTTCGAAACCCTGCGGGAGACACAAGACGAAGTCGTCGTGAAAACCGGCTTCGGCGCGATCATGCGCAAACAATTCGCCTGTCCCATGCCGGAGACGACCGCCTGGGACGTGGACACCTTCGAGAAGCTGGAGCAGGCGGTGTTCGACGATCCGGGCGATCCGCGGCGCTTCCACGCAGCGGGCGACAACCAGATCGCCGGGGTGGGGGACGGCTTCCAGCGCAACTCGCCGGCCTGGCTGGACACCGTCAAGTCGCTGCGGCCGGATTTCCCCGTGTACGGCAGCATGATCGAGGTCTCCGAGTGCCTGACGCGGCTGATCGGCCAACTGAATACAATGATGTGGATCGGCGAATACCCGGAAGAAATGGGCCGCGTTATCAACCGGCTGGGCGCGTTTTATCTCGCCTGTGCCGAGGCCGAGTTGGACGCCGGGCAGGACCTGCTCGACGGCCTTGTGGTTTGGGGCGATGTCGCCTACAAGAACGCCACGTTTGTTGCGCCCAGCTATTGGCGCGAATACTTCAAGCCGTGGGTGGCCAAGATGATCGCCGCCGCCCACCAGCGCGGTCTGCCGGTGATCTATCACGGTTGCGGCAACGTCCAAAAGATCTTCGCGGACTTCGTGGACATGGGGCTGGACGCCTACAACCCGCTGGAGGTCAAGGCCGGCATGGACGTGGTTGCCCTGCGGCGCCAATACGGGCAGGGCCTGGGCTTCTGCGGCGGCAGCGACATCCAGGTCTGGGAAACAGGCGACCGCGAAAAGATCCGGCGCGAAGTGCTGCGCAAGCTCAACGCGGCGAAAGGCGGCGGCTACATCTTCCAGTCCGATCATTCCGTGGCGGCCGATGTTTCAGGCCAGACCTACGATTTCATCGTCAAGCTGGTGCGGGAATACGGCCGGTATCCCCTGGAGCTGGGCGCTTTCAACGAGGAGCTCTGACCGCCATGATAACTGCCCAACCCCTGCTCGGCGTAGCCATGCACGCCATAGGCGCGTTCTTCGCCGCCACCTGCTACGCGCCGCAGAAAAAAGTCAGCCGCTGGTCGTGGCAGAGCTACTTCCTGACGCAAGCCGCCTTCTGCTGGTTCCTGCTGCCGATCGTCGGCGCGGTGCTGACCATCCCGCACCTGTGGACCGTGCTGGTCGAGGCGCCGAAGAGCGCCATGCTGACCTCCTACCTGCTGGGCATGGCCTACGGCATCGGCGGCATGTCGTTCAACGTCTCGATCCGCTACATCGGCTTCTCGCTGACCTACGCCATCGCCGTCGGCCTCTCCAGCGTGCTGGGGACGCTCATCCCGCCGCTGATCCGCGGCACCCTGCTGACCACGTTTTCCAAAACCGGCTCCGGCTGGATCCTGGCCGGCATCGTGGTCGGCACGCTCGGCATCGGCTTGTGCGGCGCCGCCGGCCGGCTCAAGGAAAAGCACCTGTCGGCCGCGGACGGCCAGAACGAATTTTCCCTGATGAAGGGCCTGCTGCTCTCCCTGCTGGCGGGCGTGCTTTCGGCGGTGTACGGCTTTGCCCTGGAGGCCGGCGAGCCCATCGCCGACGTGGCCACCCGGTTCGGCGCCGGCGTCTGGCGCGGCAACGTCACCTACCTCTTCGCCAACACCGGTGCGTTCGTGACCACGGCGATCTACTGCCTCTATCTGCACGCCAAACACCGGACACTGGGCGAGCTGATCGAGCTGCCGGCGGGCCCCGAGAAGGCCGGGCTGCCGCTGAACTTCGCCCTGGCCGCGCTGACCGGCTTGCTCTGGTACGGCCAGTTCTTTTTCTACAACCTCGGCCATGTTCGCATGGGCACCTTCAAGTTCACGAGCTGGGCCGTGCACATGATCATGCTGGTGCTGTTCAGCAACCTGATCGGCATCGTGTTCCGCGAATGGAAGGGCTGCCGGCGTTCGACCAAGTCCGCCATCGCTTTCGCCCTGGCCGTGCTCACGCTGGCGATTCTGGCGGTGACCTACGGCAATTACCTGGGCACGACCTCCGGGACACCCTAGTATGAGACGAATCTGCGGCATTCTCGGCTTGCAGGCGGCGGCATTCGCTGGAGATCGGTCCACATGCTGGGGCGGAGCGGTTGGGTCGACATCCGGCTGGATCGGGGTTGAACGCGGCGCGGCTGTCACCGTTTTGCAGGCCGTCTTACCCGAAGGCTGGGATCGAAAATGAAACGCATGCTGACCCTCTCATTGACGGTGCTGGCGCTCGCTGCCGTCCACGCGGAGACGCCGCATAAGGCCAGACCGGAAGCGCTCCAGCGCTGGCGCGACGGACGGTTCGGGATGTTCATCCACTGGGGGCCGGTGAGCCTGACCGAAAAGGAGATCAGTTGGTCGCGTGCGAACTCGAATCGGCAGTGTCCGAACAACGGCCCGACGCCCGTCGCCGTGTACGACAACCTCTATAAAAAGTTCGCCCCGGTGAAGTTCGACGCCCAGGAATGGGTTGGCATCGCGAAGGCCGCCGGGATGAAATACCTGGTGCTGACCGCCAAGCATTGCGACGGCTTCCTGCTCTGGGACTCGAAGGTGGACGACTACAACATCATGCACACACCGTTCAAGCGCGACGTGTGCGCCGAGCTGGCGCAGGCCGCGCGCGCGGCGGGCCTGGGTATCGGCTGGTATTATTCGCCGATGGACTGGCGCGATCCCGATTGTCGGAACGCGAAGAACGCCGAATTCGTCCAGCGCATGCAGGCGGAGTTGACCGAGTTGCTGACCAACTACGGCAAGATCGACGTCCTCTGGTTCGACTGCGATGGCCGGTCGTATCCCTGGGACCAGGAGCGAACCTATGCGCTCGTTCGCCGGTTACAGCCGGACATCGTGATTGACAATCGGCTGGATCCCGGCGACGCGCACAGCCACATCGGACCGTGGGCGGATTACTACACCCCCGAGCAGTTCGTCGGCGGATTCAACGTTCAGCAGCCCTGGGAATCGTGTATGACGATCTCGCGCAGCGGCCAGTGGTCGTGGGGCGGCGCGAAGGACGGCGTCAAGACCCGTGCGCAGTGCCTGAACATGTTGATTCAGTGCGCCGGCGGCGACGGTAATCTGCTGCTGAATGTCGGTCCGCGCCCCGACGGTGTCATCGATCCGGAACAAGCCAACCGGCTCAAAGAGCTGGGCGCATGGCTGGCGCGGTTCGGCGCGAGCATTTACGGTACGCGCGGCGGACCGTTTAAGCCGGGGAAATTCGGGGCCTCGACCCACAAGGGCCAGACCGTCTACCTGCACATTCAACGGTGGCCCGGCGACACGTTGACGCTGCCGGCCATCCCGGCCAAGATTCTCCGCGCCACGGCACTGACCGGCGGCAACGCGACCTTCAAGCTGTCCGGCGACGCCATCGAAATTGCACTGCCCGTCAGCGACCGCCAGGAGCTCGACACGATCGTCGCTCTTGAATTGGATCGCCCGGCCCGCGAGATCGAGCCGCGGGCCCCGTTCATGGCCGCGCCGTCGCTGGCGACCGGCAAGCACGCGACGGCCTCGAATGTCTTTCAAGACCATGCCGCCTACGGCGCGGACCAGGCGTTCGACGGCGACAGCGCAACGCGCTGGGCCACCGATTCCGGTACGAAGTCAGCGTGGCTGGAAATAGATCTAGGTCAGCCGGCGACCGTTGGCCGCGCTTGCCTCGAACAGGCCTATCCCGAGTTGAAACGCGTCCAAAAGTTCGCCATCGAGTACTGGCAGGGCGAGCAATGGAAGGCGTGTTACCGCGGCAGGGATCTCGGCGCAACACTGGATGCGACCTTCGCGCCGGTCACCGCGCAGCGCTTTCGTTTGAACATCACCGAGGCCAGCGATGGCCCGACGTTCTGGGAATTTCAGTTGTACCCGCCAAACAAACAGGAGGAGACCAAATGAAGCGATATGGATCCGTCATCGGCGTCCGTGCGGAAAAGCTGGAGGAATACAAGCGCCTGCATGCCGCCGTGTGGCCGGACGTGCTCAAGATGATCAAGGCCTGCCACCTGCGCAACTACTCCATTTACCTGCGTAAAATGCCGGACGGCCGCCACTATCTCTTCAGCTACTTCGAGTACACCGGTACGGACTTTGCGGCTGACATGGCCAGAATGGCCGCCGATCCGACGACGAAAAAATGGTGGGCCGTCTGCGAGCCGTGCCAGGAGCCCCTGGCCGATCGCACCCCCGGCGCCTGGTGGGCCGACATGGAGGAAGTCTTCCATTGCGATTGATGCAGTGGCAAATGCCAAGACTCACAGGCCGGCGGAGCAGCCCGATTCCCTCGCCGCAACCGTTCCGCCCGTTCCACGGCCCGGTGCGCGGATTCAGCTTCCCGCGCGAGCGTCGCGCCGCCGCAGACAAAACGGCCATCGCCGACCTCCTCCGCGGCCACCGACCGGCTACCGGGCCATGAACTGATCCGCGAACGCCTTGGCCGAGAGCGGCTGGCCGGTGGCGGCTTCGACATACTTGCGCCAGCCGAGGGTCAGGCCGGGGGCGAAGACCTGCTGTTGGAAGTACGTTCCGACCCCGCGGTCGCCCGTGAGGTGGAGCAAGTCGCCGGGCTTGAGGTGGCGCTCGGCGCGGAGTTTCGCGTACATTTGCGAGGCGAAAAGTTCGCCGAGCATGTAATTGTGGTAATAGACCGGCGCCGAGACGATGTGGATCTTGGCGGCGTAGTCGGGCTCGTTGCGCTGCGGGTCCGGGGTGAGCAACTGGTACTTCGCCTTGAGCTCCCACCAGAGCTTGTTCAGATCCTGCCCGGGGTTTTCGTACATCGCCTTTTCGAAGCGCAGCATCACCTGCGTCCAGCGCGAGAAGATGATCTGTTCGAGCTTGAGCGCCTGCTGCGCGGCCGCGGCCAGCGGGGCGACCGCCGCGGGCGGCACGCCGAGGTTATCGCTGAGCCACGCGGCGTCCTTGGCCTGCCGGCCGAAGAACATGGCCACGCCCTCGGTCGCGAAGATGTGCGCCGCGTCGCGGAGCAGGTAGGGGAGCCGGCGGTCGGTGTATTTGCTGTACACGCCGTGGCCGAGCTCGTGCAGGAGCGTCCCCATCCACAGCTCGTTGCTCATGAGATTCTGCAGCGTGCGGATGTCGCCTTCGCGATCGATGTCGGTGCAGAAGGCGTGTGGGCTCTTGCCGGGTTTCTCATAGAGGTCCGACCGGGCGAGGATATCGTCCACGTTGAGGCCGAGGCTGTCGTAGAATTTCCGGCCGAGTTCCGCGATGTTCCGGCCCTGATAGAGCTGGTTGAGGTTGACCGGGTAGATCTGCGGCGCCTCCTGGAAAAAGAGGTCCTGATAATTCCAGGGACGCAGGTCGGCAATCGGCACGCCGAAGCGTTTGGCCATCGCCGCGTCCACCTCGGCCTTGAGGGTCTTGAAGATTCCGGCGGTGTCGGCGCCGAGCTGGTCGAACAGTTGGAGAAGCTCGGCGCCGTCGAACTCCTGGATGGCGAGCTGGAGGGCGTGGTAGTTGGCGTACCCGGCCGCCCGCGCGCTCTGGTTGCGCAAGGTCACGAGTTCCCGCAGCTTCGGCTCGATGCGCTTCCCGACCGCCTGATAGGCTTTCCAGGCCGCCTCGACCTCGGCATTGCTGGTCGAAGTGCGGAGCATCAAGCGGATCTCGTTTTCGGTGACCTTTCGGCCGTTCACCTCCCCGCGGAAGGTGTTGAACAACTGGTCAATCTGGCTGCCGAGCTCGGTCATCCGGTCGAGGAGCTTGGTATCGACCTGGTAGCCGAGGTGGTTCAGGTAGAGGATGTCGAGCTGCCGGTGGAGCAGCGGGTTCTGTACGGTTCCGGCCGCGCGCCAGGCCTTGAGCTGGGCGAAGGCCTTCCGGTCGGCGTAGAGCCGGTTCATCTGCATCTCGAGGTCCATCCGTTTCTTGAAGTCCTCGTCCTTGCCGGTGATGGACGAGGTCCACCACGCGAGCGCACTGGCCTTGCTGAGCGGCTTGAATTTCTTGAGAAACCCGTCGCGCCACTGCGCGAACGCCGCCTCGTCCTGCGACCGCGCGCCCGCCCCGGCCGGCGCGGGCCGGCCCCTCTCGGCGTGGACGCCCCACACGGCGCAGCCGCCCGTCACGAGTGCGGCCGACAGGACCGCAATCCGCAGAATTCTGATCTTCACATTCTTCCTCCGTGCTATGCTGGGGGCCAGCGCGCGACACTCCGCCCCGGAAAGATTTCTTGCCAAGTCTGCGGTCGAACCAGCCTGAGCCGCCGCTTTACTTCTTCGCCCTGGGCGCAACGGAGGCGCTGAAAGTCACGTCGTAAGTGAAGGGAACGTCATCGAAAGAAGCGCCTGGCGTTTTGCGGTAGAGCCTTCCTGTCGCTGTCTGGCCGTCGAACTTCTTCGGTTCGAAGACGTCTTCGGTCGACCCTCCGCTCACCGGCGGCCCGCCGAACGCCTTGTCGCGCACCGTCACGTTGATCGCTTGGCCCTTCACGTCGATTACGGCCTCGACGGACCGGAGCTTCCCCGCTTGCTCCATCTTCCGGCGTTCGAAAGCGTCCGTCAGCGCTGCTCCCGATAGCGGTACGTCGGTCAGGAGGATGAGGACGTCCTCACTCTTCTCTTCGAAGAAGCCCTTCTGCGCATGTGCATAGGCGTGCCTGAGTTGCACGGGCTTCTTAGCGACGGTAAGCGTTCCCGCAGCCTGCCCCTCACCGGCTTTGGCCGGCATGACGAAAAAAAGCGAAAGCACAGAAACGGCAGCAAGCATAACAGCGTGTTTCTTCATAAGCTCTCCTTCGGGTTCAGTCTATATCACCATCTGACACGATTCAATCCAGAACCGTGTCGCTCTTGAGGTACCTCGCCCAGCGCCGTCTTCCGTGCCGCCTGGGTGCCGTACATCAGCATGCTTTCATTATTGCCTGTTGGCGGGGTCTGTCCAACCCTTTATCCCGCCCGAAGTAGTGAAGCCCCGACGCTGCGAAACACGAGTTCGGCGTCGCTGAGAAGCTATGCCCGTCTCTTTAGCCCGACAGCAGCGAGGTTTTCAAGGGCGCAGCGGGTTCCGGGCCGGCCGCCGGCTGGTCCGCCTTGCTGGTGCCGCGCTTGGCAACATGCTGGGTCGCGACTCGGTCGCGGAGGATCTTGAGGCACAGCGCCGTGTGATGTTCCAAGCGCGGCATCCACTGAAATTCGCATCTGGGCGTTGATTTCAGGAGCTTGCGGCTGGTGGGCCCGGTAGGACTCGAACCTACGACCAGAGGATTATGAGTCGCCTGCTCTGACCAACTGAGCTACGGGCCCGCGCGATGTACCAGCGAAACCCTAGCCTGTCCGGTCCGTAAATGCAAGAGCCCCGCCGGCCCGGCGGCGAAACTGTTGGCCGGCGAAAGGATGTCGTGGCTGGGCGCGCAGGCGCCCGCGGCGGCCTTCCGGTGCGCGTGAAACGGATTGACATTCCGGCGAAAAAATAGAGAATTTCCCGGCATGTACATCCTATCTATCGCACGCCGCAAACTTTCCACACGCCGGCCCGCTCGATGGCCGGCCGCCATACTCGGTCTGTCCCTGGCCGGCGGCTGGGCGGGCGCGGCCGATTGGCCGCAGTGGCGCGGCCCCACGCGCGACGGCCTTTCCGCCGAGACCGGCTGGTCCACCGCGTGGCCGGCCGACGGCCCGCGGCAACTCTGGAAATTCAGCGCCGGCATCGGCTGCTCATCGGTCAGCGTCAGCCAGGGTCGCGTCTACACTCTGGGCAACCGCGCGGATACCGACACGGTGTATGCCCTGGACGAGAAAACCGGCGCGGTGCTCTGGAAACACAGCTATGCCTGTCCGCTGGATCCCAATTTGTTTGAAGGCGGCCCGGCGGCGACGCCGACGGTGGATGGCGATCGGGTATACACGCTCAGCCGCTCCGGACATCTGTGCTGCCTGCGCGCGGACACCGGCCAGGTGCTCTGGGCCAAGAACCTGTCGAGCGATCTGGGCGGTAAGCGGCCCACCTGGGGCTACGCCGGCTCGCCTGTCGTGGTGGAGAAACGGTTGATCCTCGACGTGGGCGCCCCCGGTGCGGCGACCATGGCGCTCGACAAGCTGACCGGCCAGGTGCTCTGGAAAAACGGCAAAGATTCCGCCGGTTACAGCACGTTGCTGCCCTTCGTTTGGCAGGGGCAGACCGTCCTGGCCTCCTTTAACGCCGCCGGCCTGGCCGTGCGTGCCGCGAACGACGGGAAGGAACTGGCGCATTTTCCCTGGAAGACTTCCTACGATGTCAATGCCGCCACGCCGATCGTCGCCGGAGGCAAGATTTTCATTTCCTCCGGCTACAACCGCGGCGGCGCGCTGCTGCAACTTTCCGCGGGCAACTTGAAGGCCCTGTGGGAACACAAGAAAATGCGCAACCATTTCAACAGTTGCGTGCTGTGGCAGGGCCAGCTCTACGGCTTTGATGAAAGCACCCTGACCTGTCTGGACTTCGCCACCGGCGCGGCGCGGTGGCAGCAGGAAGGCCTCGGCAAGGGCTCCTTGATGCTGGCCGGCGGCAAGCTGGTCATTCAGTCGGAAAAAGGCGATCTCGTGATCGCGGACGCCGCTCCGGGCGCCTATCGGGAACTGGCCCGCGCCAAGGTGCTCGGCGGCCGGTGCTGGGTCGTGCCGGTGCTGGCCAACGGCCGCGTATACTGCAAGAACAACAACGGCGAGTTGGTCTGTCTGGACGTCTCCGGAAAATAAGCGATGTAGCGGTTAACGCAAAGGCGCGAAGGTTGGCGGAAGGCGCAGAGAAGAGAATTCAAAGGCGGAAAGAATCGGAGTTTGAGCCACGGATGAACACGGATGCAGGCACAGCCGGAAAGTGATTTTCCTTGTGGGCGGGACTTCCAGTCCCGCGCCTCCGCCCTTGGCGGGCTTGGCGGTTAAAATTCTTTGCCGAAGAACAAGATTTTGAACATTAGCTATGCGAAGGCCGAGCTTTCGCAGTTTAACTGTTTTCCTCAGGTTCAACCGTGTCTGATTTCAGCCCGTTCTTCCGCGCGCACGCCCACCGGCTGCAGCAGGCCGCGCTGTATTGGCCGCGGCCGAACCCAGGCTGGGGTAATCCGCCGTGGTCGGCCGCCGGCTTGAAGCTGATGATCATCCGGCTGTCGTCGTTCCGCGACGTGGACCGTTCGACGCCGCACCTGTTTTTGGCCGACGCGGCGCGGCGCGGGGCGTCCGAGGCCTTCGTGGATTTCGCGTTCTTCCCGCCGCCGCGCGACCGGCAGTTGCTGCGCGCGTACGGCGTGCCGCTGCTGAGCGGGATCGTCTCGGGCCGCACGGCGGAGGACTTCGACTGGGTGCTGATCTCCAATGCCTACACGCTGGAATTGATCAACCTGCCCTTTCTGCTGCTGCATTCCGGCATCCCGCCGCTGGCGACGGACCGCGCGGGCCGCTGGCCGCCGTTCGTGCTCGGCGGCGCGAACGCCATGGCCGCGCAGGCGCTCGTCGGCGCCCGCGCCGAAAGTTTTGTGGAGGCGATCTTCTTCGGCGAGGGCGAGGGCCAGGTCGAGAAACTGGTGCGGGGCTTCGGGAAACACGCGCCGTTGCTCCGGGATGCGGCGGCGGGTGCGCCCGCCGTCGCCCCCGGCCCGGGCACTGCTTCGGCCGCAGCACCCCGTTTCGTGGCCGCCAGGAAGCGCTTGCTGGCGCTGGCGCGCGACATCCCCGGCCTGTGGATCACCGGTCGTTGGCCGGAGCGACCGCTCCGCAAGGCCATCTGGACGCAGCGCGGCGTGAAGCGCGTGCCGATGGCCTATCCCGCGCTGAACGGGCCGGAGGCGGGTACGGGCCGGCTGCAGATCAGCCGCGGCTGCCCGGCCTTCTGCGCGTTCTGTTTTGAGGGCTACGACCGCAAGCCGTACCGCGAAGTCGCGGCGGCCGACCTGCTGGCGCAGGCGCGGGCCCTCAAGCGGACGCAGGGCTGCGACACCCTGGAGCTAACCAGCTTCAACTTCAACACGCACAGCGAAATCCTATCCCTGCTGCCGGAAATGAACCGGCTGTTCGACCGCGTCCGCTGCATGAGCCAGCGGGCGGATCTCCTGCAGGAGCTGCCGGAGCTCCTCGGCGCCGAGCTGACGGCCGACAAGCGGTCGTACACGCTCGGCCTCGAGGGCGTCAGCGCGCGGCTGCGCGCCTTCCTGCACAAGAGCCTGGACACGGCGGCGCTGCAGGCCCTGCTGGCGCGCTTGCTGCGCGAAAAGGTGCGCGAGCTGAAGCTTTTTTTCCTGCTCACCGGCCACGAAACCGCGGCCGACGAGTCCGAATTCGCCGGCTTTTGCCGCCAGGTGCAAGCGCTGCGCCGTGAGAACAATCCGGGTTTGCGCGTGCTGTTCAGCTTCGGCCTGCTGGTCCGCATGCCGTTTACGCCGCTGCGCTACGACCGGCTGCGGCTGGAGCCGGCCGGCTGGGAGTCGCTGATCCGCGCCGCGCGCGGCGCGGTGGAGTCCGCCGGTTTCGAGTTCCGGCTGGCGACGCCGTGGACTGATTACGCGGCCACGCAAATCCTCGCGCTGGCGCCCTACGGGTTGGCCGAGCCCCTGGAGGCCCTGGCGCGGGCCGGTTTCTGTTACGATCAGACGCTGGATCCGGAATATGTGCGGCGGTTGCGCGTCTGGATGACCGAACACGGGCTTTGGACGGAGACCTGGCTGGGCGAAAAACCGGCGACGTATCCGTTCGCCTTCGCCTTCGTGCAGTCCAACGTCCCGCCGGCTTTTCTATTCCGCCAGTATCAGGCGGCGCGGGCGGGCCGCGACGATGGCTACTGCCTGGGCCGGTCCGCCGCGCCGGGCCGCTGCCGGGCCTGCGGCGCCTGCCATACCACGGCGGAGCGGCGGCGGCTGACGGCGCACCGCTGGCGGCGCCCCGCGGATCCCGCCTGGCTGGAAAAATTCGCCGCGCTCATGGACGCCAAGGCGCGGCCGCCGACGCTCTACGGCCGTTTCTGGCTGGCGCCGGAACTCGCCGGCGCCGATTCCGCCTGGCTCAACGCGCGCGTCCTGCGCGCGCTGCTGGCCGCGCTGCCGAAGCAGACCGACAACCTGCGGGCGGCCCGCGAGAGCCTCTTCACGGTGGGCGCCAACAGCGCACGCTTCCCGATCTTTTCCGGCGAGACGGTCTTTGCGCTGAAGGCGTGGGACGCGGCCCCGCTGCGGGCCGCGCTCGGGGGCTTGCCAGCGGTGGCCAGCCTGTGCTCCGGAGCATCGCCGGCTCATCGCCGGCGTACCGCCGCGGATCCGACCTTGTCTCCGGAGATCCGCTGGCTGGGCGGCGTGGAACCTTTTGAACCGGGCGTGTTCCGATCCCGGCCGCTGGAACTGCGGCTGCCGGCTGAATTCTTCCCCCGGGCTGATGCGGTGTTTCAACGCTGGCTGCTGGCCCGTCATGTGCCGTTCAGCCTCCGCCGCACGCCCCGGGGCTATCGGCTGGACCTCGCCAAACCACGGCCGTCCGGACTGGCCGCCGCCGAGGTGATCGCCATGCCGGCGGAGTTCATCGCCCACCTGACCGTCGGCCCGAAATTCGATCTCGGCGATTTGTTGGCGGCGTGGGGGGTGGACGGCCTGTTCCGCGAAGCGACCGTGATCTTTGGCGGCGAAAACGACGCTTGACCGGCGGCGTCAGTCCGCGCGACAGATCGCGCCCTTGAGGTATTCGCTCTCCGGAAAGATCGCCAGCACGGGATGGTCCGGCGGCTGGCCCAGCGTTTCCAGGATCTGCACCGGCCGTTGCGCGTCCACCGCGGCCCAGCCGAGCATCTGCCGGAAATCCATCGGCGTCACCAGCCCCGAACACGAGAACGTCGCCAGGATGCCGCCGGGCGCGAGCAGTTTCATCGCCAGCAGATTGATGTCCTTGTAGGCCCGCAGACCCTTGGCCAACTGCGCGCGGTTGGCCACGAATTTCGGCGGATCGAGCACGATCAGGTCGAACGCGCGGCCCGCGTCGCGCAGCCGCCGCAGCGCCTCGGGCACGTCGGCGCGTTCGTACGCCGCCGGAGCGGCGAGGCCGTTGAGCCGGTGGTGTGCGCGCGCCCGCTCCAGCGCCGGTTCCGAGCGGTCGAGGCCGAGCACCTCCGCGGCGCCGGCCGCCGCGGCGTGGACCTCAAAGGCGCCGGTATAGCAATAGGCGCTCAGCATCCGCCGGCCGCGCGCATAGGTCGCCACGCGTCGCCGGTTATCGCGTTGATCGAGAAAGAAACCGGTTTTCTGCCCGCCGCCGGGGTCCACGTCGAACAGCAGGCCGTGCTCCCGGATGCGCACCGGGCCGGCCGGCGGGGCGCCGCCCAGCGCCGCCAGCTGGGCCGCGTCCAGCCCCTCACGCACCGCGTCGTCACCGGTGGCGGCGACCAGCACGGACGCCGCGCCGGTGAGCCGCCGCAGTTCGTCGAGCAAGCCCGGCACGAACCGGAGCAGGGCCGCGGAGCCCACCTGTACGGCCAGCGTCTCCGCGTAGCGATCCACGATCAGGCCGGACAGCCCGTCCGACTCCGCGAACACCAGCCGCCACGCGTTGGTGATGGCGTTCGCGCCTTCCCCGTAGCCGGGCAACTGCCGGCGTCGCGCCAGCGCGCGTTCGAGCGCGGCCGCCCAGAACGGCTCGTCCAGCGCCTGCGTCGCCTGCCAGGTATAGAGCCGCACCGCCAGCGCGGCATCCGGATGGGCCAGCCCGCGGGCCAGCCAGCGCCCATTGGCCGCGAGGACGTCCGTGACCGCCCCCACGGTTGGCGCGCCGCGCCACTCGGCGATCGCGCCGGAGAAAACCCAGGGATGGCCCTGCACAATGTGCTTTTCCCGCCCGTGCTTTAACCGTGCCACGGCCGCGCATAGGCCGCAGCCTGCTGGTGTTGCGCTCATGCCGCCAGCTTAGGATGACGCCGGCGCCGGGGCGACACCAAAATGTCGTCGTGTGGAAATTACGAGCCTTCCCATCAGCCTGCGGACATTTTAGCTCGTAGACGTGGCCGCCGGCCGCATTCGAAAGCGGCGGGACGCCGCTTCTACGTCCTGCGATGTCCTTCAACCTATTGGGAAGGGCCGCAAGTTGAACCCGCTGGCGCGCGCGGTCGCGGCCGGACGGCGAGCCGGGAGCGAGTGAATCGCTTCAGTGAAAGCGCGTCGCTTCCTTTTTCTTTGTTTCTGCTTGCTGGGTCCGCGACTCGATCCGATTTCCGGCCGGGATGAGAACCTTCGCGTTGGCCATGGCGCGGATTCCGGCGACCAGGGCCGTGATGTCCAGCCGCGCGGCGCGCGGCACGCTGGAAGTCTGGCCGGCCCCGGCCGGAGGCCACTGGTCATGCCATGTTTGGCCGTCAAACAGCCGGATTTCCAACTGCGCCAGGTGGCGGATGATTTCGTTCGTACGGGGCGGCTGCCAGGCGCCGGGGCCGGCCAGCGGCTGGCTGGCGCAGAGCAGCAGGGCGCCGGCGTCCGCCTGTTCCAGCAGGCGGTACGTCACGCGTTCGAGGTTGGCCCAGCGCTCCTCCGGTTCGCCCGGCGCCGTGGCGCCGCGGCAGAACGACAGTTCCCAGAGGGCGTTGGAAGCGGCCGCGCCGGTGAGCAACAGGAACTTGGCCTGGGGGTCGTCGGCGGCGACGAAGGTGCGCTCCAGATCGCCGGCCAGCCGACGCAGCGCGCCGCGCGCCGCGTCCTCCGGCGCCTGGCGCCCGGCCTGGCTGCGATGCACGGCGGTGACCAGGGCGTACGCGGAAAAAATCAGGACGCACAGCATCACCGCCAGGCTCAGGGCCACGATGATCTCAATCAACGTGAAGGCGCCGGCTGGCGCGCCCGGCCGGTTACTTGATGCGGGAGATGTAGATAAAAAGCGCAATGGCAGCGCCCAAGGCCAGCAGGCCCACGACGGCGATGATCACGTACCAGATGGTCATGGTCTCAGGCCGCCGGGTGCCGAAGGGCGAAATACTGGCAAAGGACTCGGGCTTGGCCGAGGAGCCGGAGGTAATCTCGATGCGGGTGGTGTTGGACCGGCTGGCGGCCTCCTCCTCAGGCGGCTCGTTGGAATCGAACAGGAACTCGAGCGCGCCGGCTTGGAGAATATCCTTGGGCCGCAGGCGCATTTCGACATTGACCTCGCGGCCATTCAACCGGGTGCCGTTAGTGGAACCCAGGTCGCGGACAAAATAGTGGCGCCCCTCCCGGCGAATCAGGCAGTGCCGCCCGGATATGGATGAATTATCCAGCGCCACTTCGCTTTCCTTCCGCCGGCCCACGAGGGTCTCATCGCGGTCCAAGTCAAAGGACTGTCCCTTGACCTCTGCAGACATGCCGATCAATGTGACCATGGCGACAATCCTCCGATCACGAAAATTCAGTATGGCACGCCGTTCCGGCGGTGTCAACACTGCTGGTGACAAGACTGTCGCCTTGACCTGCCGCCGCGGGCGCGGCATGCTACAATCCATGGATGTGGATGGAATGCTGAAGCCGCCTGCGGCGGTCCGGCGGGGTGGCTTGGAAAAAAACCTCGGGTTTGCACGGCTGGACTTGGGCCGGCACCGGCGCTGCGGCGTGCCGGAGGTGATCTTCTGCGAGGGCAAAACGCCCGCACAGGTGATCCGCATTGTCACGGCCATGCAGCGGGCGGGGCACAATGTCTTCGGCACGCGCGCGACGCCGGAGTTCCATGCCGCGGTGGCCCGGGCCCATCCGGACCTGGTGTATCATGCGGGCGCCCGCGCCATCACGCTGGACGTGGCGCCACTGCCCCAGCCGCGCGGACAGGTGGCGGTGGTTTGCGCGGGCACGTCGGATCTGCCGGTGGCCGAGGAAGCCGCCTTCACCGCCGGGCGGATGGGGGCGCGCGTGGTCTGCGTGCATGACGTCGGCGTGGCGGGGCTGCACCGGCTGATGGGCCACCTGGCCGCGCTCAAGGCGTCGCGCGCCGTCGTGGTGGTCGCCGGCATGGAAGGCGCGCTGCCGTCGGTGGTCGGCGGACTGATTGACCGGCCGATCATCGCCGTGCCTACCAGCGTCGGCTATGGCATGAATCTGCAGGGGCTGGCGGCGCTGCTCGCCATGCTGAACTCCTGCGTGCCGGGCATCACCGTGGTCAACGTGGATAACGGCTTCGGCGCCGGTGTCGCCGCCGCGCTGATCAACCGGATGGCGGAACAGCGGGGACATCAGGACAAAGCGAAAGCGAAGACGGGGAAACGGAAGTTTAGCCACGGATGAACACGGATGAAGCATGGAGAAGAATGGGGAAATTGGGGCGGGAAAAGAACGGAGTTCTATCCACAGATTGCACAGAGTACGCAGATGTTCAGCCGCTTTGCGCCTTGGCGTCTTGGCGCGAGAAACTCTTCGCCTAGGTTTTAACAACAGATAAGGCACGGATGAAGGTTTTACAGTTCCAGAGTGTGGGCGGGGCGAGCGGCGACATGATTCTGGCCGCGCTGCTGGATCTGGGCGTCGAACCCGCCTGGCTGCGGAAGCAACTCGCGGTGTTGCCGCTGGAACCCTTCCGACTGATCGCCCGTTCGTTCGGCAGCCATGGGTTGCATGGGACGCAGGTCGAGGTGGCGACGGGCGGGCATATCAAGGCTGAAGGCCGAAGGCTGAAGGCTGAAGGAGGCGGGTCGGAGGCGGAGAACCGCAGGCTGCAGGCTGAAGGCGCGAGGCATCATCACGGGCGGTCGTTCCAAGACATTCGGCGCCTGATCGAAGGCAGCCGGCTGCCGGAGCCGGTGCGGGCGCAGAGCGTGCGTGTGTTCCGCCGGCTGGCCGAGGTGGAAGCCGGGATTCACCACGTAGCGGTGAAGGCGGTGCACTTCCACGAAATCGGCGCGGTGGATTCCATTGTGGATATCGTCGGCGCCTGCCTCGCGCTGCACCGGATGGGCGTGGAACAGGTGGTGGTGAACTCGCTGCCGACGGGCGCCGGCGTCGTAACGTGCGCGCATGGCGTCTATCCCGTACCTGCGCCGGCAACAGTCGAATTGCTGCGCGGTTTTCCGCTGCAGCCCTGCGACGAGCCGCACGAGATGGTGACGCCGACCGGTGCGGCGCTGCTGATGGAATGGAAATCACTGGCGCGTCTGCCGGCGGGCAGCCGCATAATGCAGGCCGGCCACGGTTTCGGGCACCGGCAACTCGATCGCCGGCCCAATCTGCTGCGCGCGCTGCTGCTGGAAACCGCGGAGGCCGGCGACGCGGCCACGGAAGAAGGCCTGCTGCTGGAGTGCAACCTCGACGACACGTCGCCGGAGCTGATCGGCCTGCTGACGCAGCGGCTGTTGGCCGCAGGCGCGCTGGATGTCTGGACAACGGCCATACAGATGAAGAAACAGCGGCCCGGCGTGCTGTTGTCCACGCTTTGCCGCGTGGCGCAACGGGCCGAACTACTCGATCTGATCTTCCGCGAAAGCACGACCTTCGGGGTGCGCGAAACGCCTGTCCGGAGGACGGTGCTGGCGCGCCGAGTGGAGGAGCGGGCGACGCCCTACGGGCCGGTCAGGATCAAGGTCGGCATCTGGCAGGGGGCGGAGGTCACCTGTGCGCCGGAAATAGACGATTGCGCGGCGCGCGCCGCGGAGCACAAGGTGGCGGTGCGCGCGGTGTACGAGGCGGCCTGCCGCGCGGCCACTTTTGGCCAAGCCAAACCTGGAAAGAACCGGAATTCCGTGTCATCAGGGCGTGGAAAGCGGAAGACCAGCGGCGGGGCAGAACGCAAAGCCGGAAGCGCGGTGTCGAAGAATCTTAGCCACGGATGAACACGGATTGACACGGATGAAGACGGGAAAGATGGAGCTAGCCAAGATGATCCTGCTGGGCCTGGCCGTTGTGCAAATGGCCGGCGCGCAAGCGGAAGACGCCGAGTCGGCCATGCCGTCGCTTACCATTAGCGCCCGCCAGTTGGCGCAGCAGGCCGGCGGCCGTCTGCTGGCGGAAGGGCTGGCGTTGGCGCCCGGTGGACGCGCCGTGTGCGTGCTGAACTTTCCGACCCGGCAGGTGTATACGTTTATCCTGATGGCGCGCGGTGAGGCCGAGCCCTGGCCGCACATGGAGATCAGGCTGAACACCAATCTGGTGTATGGCGCTGCCGCCGCCTCCAACTGGTCGTCCCACGCCTTCACGCAGGTCGTCGCGCCGGGGCGGCAAAGCATGGAGATTATGAGCCAGGCCCTGGCGGACAACGGCGCGCGGCCGGCGGTGCTGCACATCGCGTGCCTGACGATTACGGCGTCCGACGGCTTGCCGGCGCCGGTTTTGGTCACCAATGTGGCCGCCGCCGTCGCGGCGGTGGTTGTCACCAATACGCCGGTCCCCCTGCGGCCTTTGGCCGCCGCGGCGACCAATCCGGCGCTGCTCGCCGTCACCAACGCGGCGCCCGTAAAGAGCAAATGGGATGCCCCCGTGGGGCGATGAACAGCGGGAAATCCGGACTAGCGGAGCACCATGCACATTTTGCTGATAGCCCCGCAGCCGTTTTATCAGGAGCGCGGCACACCGATTGCCGTGGACCTGGTGCTCCGCGTGCTGTCGGAACGCGGCGACACGGTGGACGTGGCCACCTATCACGAAGGGGCCGACGTCAACTATGCCGGCGTCACGTTGCAGCGCATCGCCCCGCCGCTTTGGGTCCGCAACGTGCCGCCCGGCTTTTCGATCAAGAAACTGATCTGCGATGTCTGGTTGTTCTTCAAGGTTCGGACAGTGCTGCGCCGCCGCCGGCCGGATTTGATCCATGCGGTGGAGGAGGCGGTGTTCTTCGCGCGTTGGTGGGGCCGCCGGCTGGGCTTGCCCTATGTGTACGACATGGACTCCTCGCTGGCCGGGCAGCTCGTGGAGGCCCGGCCGGCGCTGCGGGGCTTGGGCCGGGTCTTCCAGCGCTGGGAAGCGGCGGTCTGCCGCGACGCGCTACTGGTCCTGCCGGTCTGCGAGGCGCTCGCGGAGATCGCCCGGCGGGCCGACGCGCCGCGCGTGACGCTCCTGCGCGACATCTCGCTGCTCGACCGCTGGACGAGCGCCGTGGAGCCGGAGTTGTGCCGGCAACTGCCGCTGCGCGGCGTGGTCTTCATGTACGTCGGCAACCTGGAGATCTATCAGGGCCTTGACCTACTGCTGGCGAGTTGGGCGCAGGCGGCGGCGGTGGAGCAGCCGATGAGCCTGGTGGTGGTCGGCGGCACGCCGGAGCACATCGCGCGCTATCGCCAGCGCGCCGGGGGACTGGGCGTCGGGGCCAGCGTGTATTTCATCGGCCCGCGTCCGGTGAACCGGCTGGCGGCGCTGTTGCGACAGGCGGACGTGCTTGTTTCGCCCCGTGTACAGGGCCACAACACGCCGATGAAGATTTATTCCTACCTCGATGCCGGCAAGCCCGTGCTGGCCACCGACCTGCCTACGCACACGCAGGTGCTGACGCCGGAGATCGCCTGTCTGGCGCCACCGGAGCCAGCAGCCTTCGCCGCAGCCATCGTGCGACTGGCCCGCGATCCGGAGCTGCGGCAACGGTTGGGCGCCGCCGCCCGGAGTGAGGCCCGGGCTAAGTACAGCTTCGCCGCTTACCGGGAAACGCTCCTGGCCGCCTACGCCGGGCTGGACCAGAGCGTGGCCGCTCGAGTTGACCAGCGTGCGGCCTTGCGCGAATAGATATCACCGCTCGACGGTGTTGGTCGACCGATGGCGGCGCGACGGATGCTCCTCGTGGGAGGGGTCGTCCCCCGGCCGTCGGGATTTGGTGGAGGACCAGCGATCCAGCATCTGTCGGTAACGGGCCGTCTGATCCGGCGTGAGGAGCTTTTCGATCTGCTGGCGGTTTTCCTGCAGAAGCCGCCGGACATCCGGCTGGGTGCGCTGGCGGAGACGGGTGAGTTGTTCCCGCGTGTCGCGCATGATGGCTTGCACCTGCGCCTGCTGCGCGGCGGTCAGGGTCAGTTCTTGATTCATCCGGCGCAGGAACAGCTCATGCTGGCGATCCGAGTCGCTATGCATGAAGCGTCGGATATGCACGTGCTGATAGGCTTGCATGCCCGCGGCGCCGGCCAGCACGCCGGCGACAAAGGTGAGGATGAATAAAGACCATATCCGGCGCTTGTTCATATCCGTTTCATTCCCCGTTCCAGGAGTCCACGTTGACCACGTCCGAATGACTCAGCCAGGCTTCCTGCGCCAGCAGCGTCTCCGTCGCCGGCGTGATCTGCCAGACCAGCAGCCAGCTCAACGCGGCCGTCAGCACCAACAGGGCCGCCGCCCGCTGCAGGGCCAGCCACGAGAAGTCGACGTCGAGCCCGCCGCGGTCGGCGGCCAGACGAATGGCGCGCATGACGCCCGCCTGCCAGGCCTCGACCGGGGTGGCGAACGCGGGCGCGCTGCTCCGCGCGCCCGCGCGCCAGAGCGCCTGTTCCACCTGGTCCACAGCCGTTGTGTCTCGTTGCATAACTCACCTTTCCTTGCGCAGCGCGGCGCCCAGCCAGCCGCGCAACTTACGCCGCGCGCGGAACGCCGTTACTTTCACGCGTGCCGCCGTCCACCCGAGCAGTTCGGCAATATCCCGGATGCTGTGTCCATCGCGGTGGAGCATCGTCACCGTGATGCGCTCCGTGGCGCTCAACCGCGCCAGCGCCCATTCCAGGACCTCGGTCGCCGCGCGCCGTTCGGCATCCTTTTCGAACGCCTCCAGCGCGGCGGAGCGTGTGACTTGCTCCAGCCAGTCCGCCTGGTCGCCGTCCAACGCGGCCGCCGCCGTCTCCGGGAGGCGTTTCTGCTGCCGCCAGAAATCGCAACACGCGCGCACCGCGATACGGGCGAGCCAATGGCCGAACGGCCGTTCCGCGCGGTAGCTCTTCAGCGACAAAAACGCGCGCACAAACACATCCTGCGCCGTGGCGGCCACCTCCGCCGCCGGCACATGCCGGGCGGCGATGGCCAGCACCTGCTGCCGGTGCCGTGTGATCAACGGCTCGAAGGCATTGACCTCGCCCGCCCGCACGCGGGCGATGAGTTCCGCATCTGTCGCTGCTGGCGCGCCCGGCATCATCGCGGACGGATATTATCATAACCACCCAAAGAAGGCAGCCGAACCACGATCCCTCGCCCGGCGGTCATAGGCTTGACAGCCGCGCGAACTCATGTGGCGGAGGCTGGCGCCGCCGGTTTCTTCTCGCCAGCTCCGCGTTTTTCCTGCCATTGCTTCCGAAGCTGCTCCATGCGCGCGCGTCCATCGGCCATTTTCTTGGTCAGTTGCGCCGCTTGTTCGGGCGTGAGGAGCGCTTTGATCTCTTTCAGGCCCTCGGCGCGGCTGGCGGCCAGGTTGCCTTCCACCTCCGCGATCTGGCGGTGCAGGGCGCGGATCTTTTCCGGATCCGGATTATCGCTCCCCATCTGTTCCATGAGCTGCTGCCGGAGGGTCTGGACTGATTCCCGGACCGACTTGTTTTGTTCTTTCTTCTGCTCGAAGATCTGTTTGATCTTTTCCTTCTGCTCGGGAGTGAGGTTCAATTGATGGAACAGGCCCAACAGATCCTGTCCCGGGTTGTGCATGAGGCCAGCGCCTCCGGGACCCATGCCCGGCTTGCGCTCATGCTGCCGTGGCGGGGGTGTCCCCGGCTTCTCCCGACCTGCCGCCGGCGCTTGGGCCAGGGCGCTCATCGCGGCCAGCATTCCTGCGCAAGCGATCAGTCCAATCTCTTTCTTCATGGGCAACTCCTTTGTGATGGGCCGGCTTTCCGGGCCAGCCTTCTACCTGATATAGTCGCGCCCAACCCGTCAGCGGTTGCAAGAATTTTTCATGGGCCGCCTGTCGGCGGCTGGGCCGACCGGCTGGCCGACCGTCCAGACGGGATGAGCAGACGACCGGCGGGCGTGCACAAGTTACGGACTTGCTTTGCCCGGCCCAGCGGAATTATAAGACAGCGCCGACTGCGATGAGGGCATACTTATGACAAACGTTTTGCGGCGCATGTTGTTATTCGGTCATGCCGGGCTGCCGGTCGCCCTGCTGTTGTTTGTCCTGGGCTGCGGCGGCGGCGACGGGGGCAACCAGGCGCCGGTGCTCGATGATTTCGGCGGGAACGATCCGAACGTGGTGGTGGCGTTCGGCGACAGCATTACCGAGGGCGTGGACGGCGGCGGCGCTCCGTATCCAGGCCGCCTGGCCGCCTTGAGCGGCCGACGGGTCATCAACGCCGGCGTCGGCGGGCAGGAAAGCGGACCCGGCCTCAGCCGCCTCGGCGGCACGCTGGCCGCCCGCAAGCCCGGTTATCTTTGCATCCTCTTCGGCGCCAACGATGTCATCAGGGGGTATGATCAAAACACTACGATTGCCAACTTGCAGGCCATGCTCCAGAAGGCGCGCGCCAATAAGACCGTGCCGATTCTGGCCACGTTGACCCCGATGATCGGCGGGCACGGCATCTGGGGCTCCACCGTAAACCGGCTGAACGACGCCATCCGCAATCTAGCCTCCGCCGAGGGCGTCACGCTGGTGGATCTTAACGCGGAATTCGGCGATGCCGAGGTGCTGTTGATCGGCGACGGGCTGCATCCCAACGATCAGGGCAACCAAGTCATCGCCCTGGCCTTCAACGACGCGCTGCCACACTAGGCGCCTGTCGGACTTACGTCCGCCATGCTCCTGGCTGTTCAGACGATAAAAGCACCAATTACCGATGGCCCATTGCTATAGGAATTCGTGCAGTAACAGAGGTCTTGTCCGACAGCCTGATAGCGCCGAACCCTTGTGGGCGGGGCTTCCGGCGGGGCTTCCAGCCCCGCGCCCCCAGCAACCGACGTGCCCTCGCGGGGCTGGAAGCCCCGCCCACGAAGGCAAAGAGGCCGGACGGCCGACGCGGGAGGTTTCTTAGTCCACTCATTCCAGGTCGGTGCGGGGCTTGAAGAAGCGCTCCTGGATCTTCTCCATGTAGAGGTAGATGCCGGGGGTGACGAACAGGGTGATGAGCTGGGCGAAAATCATGCCGCCGGCGACGACGAGGCCAAGGGGCTTGCGGCTGGCGGCATCGGCGCCGTAGCCGAGGGCGATGGGCATGACGCCTAGAATCGCGCACAGGCCGGTCATCAGGATCGGCCGGAACCGGACCACACAGGCATCGTGGATCGCGTCGTAGGCGTTCTTGCCCTCGCGCCGGCGCTGCTCGGCAAAGTCCACCATCAGTATGCCGTTCTTGGTGATCAGGCCGAGCAGGACGAAGACGCCGATGTAGGCGTAGAGCGACAGCTCGCTGCGGAAGGCGAACAGCGTCAGAAAGCCGCCGAAGACGGCGACAGGCAGCGTGGTCAGAATCGTGAAGGGGTGGATATAGCTTTCGTAGAGAATCCCCAGCACAATGTATTTCAGAAAAATCGCGATCAGCAGCAGCGCCCCCAGGCTGGCGATAGATTTCTTGAATTCCAACGCATCGCCGATGAAGGTGCCCGCGACGCCCGATGGCATGAGCTGCGCGGCGCGCGCTTCGATGGCCTTGGTGATGTAGCCGAGGGGGACGCCGGGCCAGACGCTGAAGGAGATGGTCGCGGCTTCGTGCTGGTTGGCGTGCGGGACGTTCTGCGGGCTGGCTTCCTCGGTCCAGTTGACGAGGGATTTGAGCGGGACGAGGCTGCCGCTCAAGGGCGAGCGCAGATAGAGCAGCCCGAGGTTCTCCGGCAGGCGCTGGCTGGATTTCTCGATCTCCGGGATGACCTGATACTGATCCTGGTCGGTGGTGAACTGGGTCGCATAGCCGCCGGCGAAGGCCAGCGCCAGGGCCTGTTCGATGGCCGCGACGCTGATGCCGAGCGCGGAGGCGCGGTCGCGGTCCAGGGCGACGTTCAGCCGCGGCATGTTGAGCTTGACGCTGTTCTGGACGGCAAACGGCACGATGCCGCCGATCTGCCGCATCTCTTTTTCGAGTTGCTGCGCGGCGGCATAGACCGTGTCGCGGTCGAGGCCGGTGAGCATATAGGCGTAGTCGCTGCCCATCTGGGTAGATTCGGCGCCGGAGCTGATCTTGAGGACGGGCGCCGCGCGCAGGGCGACGATGCCTTCCGGGAAGCGGGCGAGCTTGCCCATGTATTGCTGCACGAGCTGCTCGATCGCCGGGCGCTCGTGCGGGGATTTGAGGCGGGCGAAGATGAAGCCGATGCTTTGATCGGCGCCGGGCTGAAATCCGGTGACGCTGCCGAGCTGGGCGATGGCGGGCTCCTGCTTGAGCTGGGCGACGACCTTGGCTTGATAGGCTTGCATCTGCTCGGTGGAGGCTCCCTGCGGCATGATCATGGCGCCGAACATGAAGGAGCTGTCGCCGGGCGGCAGGAAGGAGGAGGGCAGGACGAAATAGAGGACGCCGGTGCCCAGAATACAGGCCAGCCACATGACCACCGCGAGCCACTTGTGGCGGAGCTGCCAGTGCAGGGCCACGCTGTAGCCGCGGATCAGCCGGCCGATGTTGGCCGTGATCCAGCGCTGCACGCGGTTGGGGGCTTGTTCGTGCTTCAGGATGTGCGCGCACATCATCGGCGTGAGCGTCAGCGCGAGGATGGTCGAGACGATGATCGCATAGATGACCGTCATCGCAAACTCGTTCAGGTTCCGGCCGACCGCGCCGCTCATGAACACCAGCGGGAGGAAGACGATGATCAGCGCCGCGCTGGTGGAGATGACCGTAAAGGAGATTTCCCGCATGCTCAGCAGCGCCGCCGGGATCGGCTTCAGGCCTTCCTCCAGGTGGCGGACGGTGTTTTCCAGCACGACGATCGCGTCATCCACGAGGAAACCGACCGCCAGCACGATGCCCATCAGGGAGAGCATATCTATGTTGAACTTGCTCGGCAGCATCAGCAGCAGCGTGCCGAGGAGCGAGATCGGCAGCACGATGCTGGGGATGATTGTTTCGCGGATGCGACCGAGGAAGAAGAAGATCACCAGCACGACGAGAATCAGGGCGATGAGCACCGTCACCTCGACATCGTGCAGCGATTCGCGGATCGGGCCGGCGCCGTTGTGGAGGGCATCAATTTCAATCGAACCGGGCAGTTCGCGCTTGGCCACCGCGAGCGCTGCCGAGATTTTGTCGGCGACTTCGACGGTGTTCGCGCCGCTGGCGCGGGAGACCGCCATGACCACGCACTTGTCGGTGTCCGGCACGCCGGGCTTGGTGTAGCGGATGTTGACGAGGTCGTTGGCGATGCTGTCCACGCAGGAGGCCACGTCCTTCAGCCGGATCGGCGCGCCGGCGCGCTGGGCGATGATCAGTTCGCCGAACTCGCGGCCCGTGCGGAGCTGGCCCTGCGGTTCGATGACATAGGTGCGCACGGCGCCGTTCAGCGTGCCGCCGGGGATGTTGACCGTGCCGGCGCGCAACGCCGCGGCGAGCTCGTCTACGCCGATCTGGTAGGCCGCCAGCTTCGCCGGGCTGAACTGCACGCGCACGGCGCGCTTCGCGCCGAACACCTGCACCTGCGAGACGCCCTCGATCATGCTCAATTTGCGCGAGATGATGTGGCTGGCGTAGTCGTTGAGATCGCCATGCGTCAGCGTGGCGGAGTGCAACATGATGTAATAGATCGGCTGCTCCGATGGGTTGAACTTCTTGTAGGTTGGCGGGTTGGGCAGGTCCCTGGGCAGGTTGTTCTGCGCGCGGGTGATCGCCGCCTGGACGTCCGGCGCCACCAGGTCCACGCTGCGGCTCAGGCTGAAGGTCAGGTTGATGGTGGAGACGCCCTGCTTGTTGTCGGAGAGCATGGACTGCAGGCCGTTGATCTGCGTGAACTCGTTTTCCAGCGGCAGCGCGACGGCGCTGGCCATGGTCGCGGGGCTGGCGCCCGGGTAGGCCACGATGACTTGGATGACAGGATAGTCCACCGTCGGCAGGCTGTTGACCGGCAGGCGCAGGTAGGCCCAGGCGCCGGCGACGATCATCAGGGTGGTCATCAAAATCGTCGCTATCGGGCGCCGTACAAAAACTTCAGAAAAGATCACGTTTTGCTCCGTTTCTCGCCTTGGAAAAATCCGCTCATTCCCCCTCACGCGCGATCTTCGCCGCCGTTGGCGCCGCCGCCGGCGGCGGCTGGGTCGCGTCCATCACCGGCGCGCCGGGGAACAGCATCAACTGGCCGAGCACGACGACGTTCTCGCCGGCCTGCACGCCGGACACCGCCTGCACGAGGTCGCCCACGCGCACGCCGAGCTGTAGCGGCCGCAGTTCCGCGGTGTTCTGCGCCGAGACGACGAACAGATACGGCCCCTGCTTGCCGAATTGCACCGCGCCCTCCGGCACCATCACCGCGCCGGGCACCGTGCCGGCATGCAGGCGCACGCTGACGAACTGGTGCGCCCAGAGTTTCAGGTCCGGGTTCGGCGCGGAGCCGCGCAACTGGATGGTGCCGGTCTGCGCGCTGACGGCATTTTCGATAACGTCGAGCGTGGCGGTGTAGGTGTTCGTCTCGCCGCGCGGGACGAGTTCCAGCTTGACCGGTCCGGCGGCGAGCGCGCGGCGGATCAGCGGGAGGTAATCCTCCGAGACGGAAAAATCCACAAAGAGCGGATCATAGCTGCGGATGTTCACCAGCCGCGTCAGACCGGCGGCGACGAGGTTGCCGTCGTCGGTAGTGCGCGTCGAGCAGACGCCGGCGAGCGGCGCGGCGATCGTGCAGCGCGCCAGGTTCAGGCGCGCGAGCGCGAGCAGCGCTTCGTCGGCCTGCAGCGCGGCGCTGGCGGCGGCGAACCTGGTCTTGATCGTGCCGAAGTCCTCGGCGGAGATCAGTTTCTTTTCGAGCAGCGGCTGGTTGCGCTCCATGGTCAGGCGCGCGAGTTCGCGGTTCGCCTGGTCGGCGGCGCGCGCGGCCTCGGCCTGCTGGACGCGCGCGGCGTAGTCGCGGGGATCAATCTGGAACAGCGGCTGCGCGTTGGTGACCACGGCGCCGTCCTGGATGAACGTCTGGAGCAGTTGCCCGGAGACCTGCGGGACGATGTCCACACTCATCCGCGCCTTCGTGGTGCCGAAGGCGTTGATGAGGACCGGCGCATCCATCGGCAGCGCGGGCGTCAGCTTGACGGGGAACGCCATCTTGGGGGGCGGGCCGGCGTGCTTGCCGCAGCCCGCCATCACGGCTACTACGGCCAGCGTGGCCAGCCCGCGTGTTGTTTTCAGAAAAATGTTGGGCTTCATGTTTTTCTCCGTCGCGCGATGTTCATCGTTGCATTTGTAGGGGCGCAGTCTTGCTGCGTCCCATGTGCTCGGCGGTCATTTAGACGGGCGCAGCAAGACTGCGCCCCTACCAACTGGTTGCCAGCCGGCACGGCAAGCCAAGGTTTCACGGTTGCCTCTCTGCCCTGGGGGCGTCCAGGTTTTCCCGGTCGAGCGTACCGCTGGCGAAGGCCAGGTTGGCCAGGGCGGTGAAGGCCTCCTGCCGCGCCGCGATGTTCTGGCTGCGCGCGCGCGCGAGCTGCGCCTCCGCCGTGAGCAGGTTGAGGATGTTCAACAAGCCGGCCTTATAGCTGTCCAGCGCGAGGTCATAGGCCGCCTGGGCGCTGTTCAGCAGCGCGGCGCTCGCGGCGCATTTTTTCAGCGCGGTCTGGTAGTTCTGATGCCCGCTCCACACCGCGGCGCTGGCGGCGAGTTCCGCCTGTTGCAACTGGCTGCGAACCGACGCCGCCTGCGCGGCGGCGGCGCGCCGGGCGTTGCGCGTCTGCAGACCGTCGAACAGCGTCCATTGCAGACTCAGGCCCGCGCCGTAGTTCCAATCGTTCTCGGCCACGAACTGGCCGGTCCAGACCTTGTTGTAGTCGCGCAGCGCGTGGCCGTTGAGATAGAGCGACGGCCAGTTCGGCGCGCCGGCGACCTTGATCGCCGATGTGCTCGCCTGGAGCCGGGCGCGCAGCGCGGCGATGTCCGGCCGGCGGGCGAGCGCGGCATCAATCATCGGCGTCAACTGCGCGGCGTCCACGGCCGCGGGCAGGGTTTGCGCGGGCGCAGCCACCTGGACCGCCACATCCGCCGGCAACCCCAGCGCCTGGGTCAAGGCGGCCCGCGCGTTTTGCTCAGCGCCTTCCGCGCCCGCGAGCAGGAACGCGGCTTGATCCATCAGCGCCTGCGCCTGCAACACATCCAGTTCGCGCCCGACGCCGTGGTCGCGCCGGAGCTTCGCGAACTCGAGCGCGGTCTGCGCATCCGTGAGCTGCGCCTGCGCGGCGGTGATGCCAGCCTGCGCGCTAACAAGACCAAAGTAGGCCTGCTGCACCGCCAGCAGGATACCCTGCAACGTGCTGTTGAACGTGTAGTTGGCCGCATACACGGTGTGCAGCGCCTGTTCCACGGCCGCTTCGCGTCCGCCGCCGAAGTTGAAGATCAGGTAGTTGAGCTGCAGACCCGGCCCGTAGCCCAGATAGTCCTGGTCGAGCTGGTCCACACTGGAGTTGACCTTCTGGCGGGTGACGCTGCCCTGCGCGGTGACGGTCGGCATGAAATAGCCGCGCGCCTGCTGGGCCTGCGCGGCCGCCACGCGGGCGTCGTTCCACGCCTTGCGGCTCGCCGGATTGTTCTGCAAGGCGATATCGGCCAGTTCCGCCAGCTTCAGCGGTTTGGTCAGATTGGGACAGCGCGCGCGCAGTTCCTGCCACGACTGTAAAGAGGTCCGCGCCCGTTGCGGCGGCTTCCAAGGCTGAACCGCCGATTCCGGCGCGGGCGCCGAGACGCAGCCGGCCAACGCCATGGCTGCTGTGACCAGCGCGGCCGCAAGGTAAATCCGGTGATTCATGACGTGTCCCTTTTGCGCGCGCGCGACGCGCGGCGCTGTCCACGCATCTGCTCCAGGCTGCGCCGCCCTCTGGCGGTGAGCGCCACGCGCACCTCGCGCCGGTCCGCGCGGCTGCGGCGGCGCGCCACCAGCCCGCGGCGCGCGAGTTGATCCGCCAGGCCCGTCGCCGTCGAGCCGTGCAGCCGCAGTTCCCCGGCCAGCGCGCGCATGGTGCAGGGGCCGCGATCGAAGAGGTGCTCCAGCGCCCACATCTGCGGCAAGGTGAGCGCGCCCAGCGTGGAAAGATCGGTTTGCGAGATGCCGCGCGATAAACGCGGCAGCAGCGCGACGAGGCGCGCGGCAAACTGCTCCAGTGTGAGGGCGGCGGTGGTCATATTACTTCGCCTTACGAAATATTCGTGACGCGAACTATAACCCCGAATCCGCCGGGTGCAAGCGAAATAAATTCGGTTTTACGCTTGAGAAATGCCGGCGAATGCGGGATTATGCACCATGGTTTATGGCTGCGGCAGATCAAGGACAGCGCTGCGGTGGCGGCGTGTCGGGGAAGAAGGGCAGGGTATGCAGACAGGGAAACAAGAGCGCGGCGTCAGCGTTTGGCTGGCGACGCTGGTAGCACTCGGTCTGGCGGCGGGCCATCTGGCGCCGGCCCAAGCGTTGGGGAGCGGCGCGGTTCCGGCCACTGTGCACCCGGCGGACGACGAGGCCTTCGTGTTTTCGCTTACGGCCAGCAATCCGCCGGCCGCGGCTGCCGAACCGGCGGGTCTGACGAACGCGCCGCAGGCGCGTTTGAACGCGGCGCAGAACGACGTGCAGCAGGGCCGGGTGGCCCAGGCGATTCCGACACTGGAACGACTGGTGGACGAGGCGCCGCAACTGACGGACGCCTGGGAGACGCTCGGCTGGGCTTACTGGCGGCTGGGGCGGGAGGACGAAGCCCTCGCGCTATGGGGGAAATTGCTGAAGCTCAACCCGCAGATGCCGCAGGCCTACAATCTGCTGGGGGCAGCCAGCGTCAAGCGTAACGAGCTGACCATGGCCGCCATGTACTATGAAAAGAGCCTGCAGATCCAGCCGGACCAATACGATGTGGAATTGGCCCTGGCCCGCATCGCGCGCTGGACCGGCGACGAGGAGCGTGCCATCGAAAAATTGCGGGCCTTGGCGGCGAAAGATCCCCGGCGCCGGGATGTGAAAAACGAGTTGTCCCGCGCGCTGGGGGGCGCAAGCGAAGAGCCGGCCAACCCTGTGGAACCCGGCGCGCCAGGGTCCTCCTCTGCCACCAACGAGGAACACCGGGCGCGTCCGGCGGCGGACGCGTCATCTCCGCGCAACGCGCTCGCCGGCCAGCCGCCGGCCAGCCTCCCGGGGGACCGCGCTGCGCCTGAGCGCGCAGCCCAGCCGCCCGCCCCGCCGCTCGCGGTGGCGAGCGAGGGGCGCGGCGCGCAGAACGTCGCGCGCTACCGGCCGTATGTCGGGGCGCTAGCCGAAACCTTTCAGGATAATCTGGATAGCCGCAACTGGCGCGCATACGGACGCGCGGGCTTCCAGCCGACGCCCCGTCTGACGGTCGAAGGCCGTGCCGGTTATGGTCAGATGAAACAGGCCTTCACCAACAGCAGCGCGATCAATGTTCCCGACATCACGTTGGACGAGAAGATGGTCAGCCTCGCCCCCTCGTGCACGTCCCCGAACGGCTGGACGTTGCTGGGCGAGTTAGCGGCTCGCCAGTTCTCCGGCGCCGTTCCGGGCGCGCAGAATTTTGATAAAACCGTATTGCAATATGCCCTCGAGGGCCAGGCCAAGCCGCTGCTGCCCCTCGACGTGGCGGCGCGGTACGAGCACGACATCGTCCCCGCCGCCCGCGCGGCCCTCAAGGAGACCACCTCCAACATGGCCTTGCTTAGCGCCGTCTGGAGCCTGACCGACTGGTGGAACCTCTGGGCCAGCGGCGAACGGTACGATTTTTCCGATGGCAATGCCCGCAACCACCTGGCGCTGAGCAGTTCCTGGCTGGTGTGGGAGCCGCTCGGCCTGCATCTGGGCCTGCGGTACGCCTATGCCGACGCCAGCGTGGCCAGTCCCGATTACTGGACGCCTTATCAATTGCAGCGGTATTTTGTCGAGGCCGATCTGCGCGGGACGCAGCTGCGCATCTTTTATAACCTGCGCCTGCGCTATGGCCTGGGGCGGCAGGGCGTGCGGCCGGAAGCCCAGGCGGCCCTCGCCTTGCCCGGCAGCAATCCGCCCGAGGAGGGCTGGCAACCGGTGATCGGCGCCAGCGCCGCCGCGCGCGCGAAGGTCGGCAAACATTGGGAACTCAGCGGCGAAGTTTCGCACAACAAGATGCCTGACTATAACGAAACCACGGTAACGGCTGGCTTGAACTACAGGTTCTGAGCATGGTCGGGCTTTGAACCAATACGGACCGGTGCTATAGTGCAGCGGCGCGCCTGTGGCGGGATGGATGTTTGGGGCGGTTACGCGGACGAAAGGGGAAATGCCAGTGGATACGCAATTGTTTCTCGCGAGCTTGGCCGGAATTCTCAAGGTCCTACCCGGTTCGATCAAGGGGGAAGATCAACTGGATCAATGTGCGTCTTGGGATTCGCTGGCGGTGGTCACCTTTCTGACCATGGCCAACTCGAAATTTGGCGTGCGCGTATCGCCGCCGGCGGTGATTCGATGCAAGACGGTAGCCGATTTGATGCGGCTGGTCGCCAAGCCCTGATCGGCGGCCACCCGATCATAGGAGAGGCCAAGCCTGGGTTCATCCTGGAAGAGTTTGGCGCAGGCCGCCTGACATGTATGGACGATTTTTTATCCACCGTTCAGAGTTGCCGGCAACTGATGACGCAGGGCGAGGTGGCCACGGCGCTCGCGGGTTTGCGGGCGGGGTTGCGTTTCGGCCAGCCGGAACCGTTCGAGTATGATCTGGCGGGACAACTGCTGGGGGAAATAGGCGCCGTGGTCCCCGCGCCCGCCGCCTTTCCGACGTACCGGGTGGGCCTCGTGGCCGACCACACCACCACCACACTGGCGAACGCGATCCGCTGCGCCTTGCTGATGGAGGGGTTGCTGCCCGTGGTCTACGAAGCGCCTTTCGGCGCGGTTTTCCAGGAAATCCTCGATCGCCACAGCGGTCTTTATCGCGAACCGCGCGACGCGGTGCTCATGGCATTTCATCACCGTATGATCGAATATCCGGAACAGCCTTTGGGTGGCGCCGTCCCGGCCGAAGAACTGGCCGCGCGCGTGGTGGGCCGGTGGGCGGAGGCGTGGGCGGCGCTCCAGCAGAACTTGGGTTGCCAGGTGTGGCAACACACCCTGGTGCCGTCGGGTCTGGCGGGATTGGGGGCGGTGGAGCAGTCGTTGCCGGCGGCGCCGGACCAGTTCATTGGGCGGATCAATCAGCTCAGCCGCGAGCGGGCGCCGGCCTTTGTGCATTGGGTGGACACGGCCAGCCTGGCGCAACAGGTTGGGTTCAGAAACTGGCATGATCCGCGCATGTACTACTACGGCAAGTTCGGCTTCAATCCTCAGTATGTGCGGGATTACATCAACGTATTTTTGGGCGCTTTTCGCGCGGCCACCGGGCGGAACCGCAAAGTCCTGATCACAGACCTGGACAACACGCTGTGGGGCGGGGTTGTCGGCGACGCCGGCCTGGAGGAAATCAAGCTGGGTCCGGGCACGCCGGAGGGCGAAGCCCACGAAGCTTTCTGCCGCTATCTGAAAAGCCTGAAGGAACGCGGCGTTATGCTGGCGGTCTGCAGCAAGAATGACGCGGCGACGGCGCGGGAAGTGTTCGAGCGCCATCCCCACATGCCGTTGCGGCTGGCGGATTTCTCCGCTTTTTGCTGCAACTGGAGTGACAAGGCCGGCAATGTACTGCAGATGGCGAAGGAGTTGAACATCGGCCACACGCATCTGGCCTTCGTCGATGACAATCCCGCGGAATGCGAATTGATCCGGCGCGAATTGCCGGAGGTCGCGGTGGTGGCGTTGCCCGAGGATCCCGCCGATTTCGTGGCCGCTATTGATGAGGCGCATCTCTTCGATGCGGCGCACGTGTCGTCGGAGGATTTGCTGCGCGCGCAATCCTACCGGGCGCGCGAGCAGGCGGAAGACGTCAAGCGTTCCGCCGGCAGCTTGGAGGCTTACCTGGCGGACCTGCGCATGGTGGGGAAATTCTTCCGGGCCAGCGCGGCGGACGTGCCCCGTCTGGCGCAGATGGAGCTCAAGACGAATCAATTCAATGTGACCACCCGTCGCTATAACGCCGACCAGATCCGGGCCTTCCTGCAGGATGACCACATGGCGGTGTTCGCTTGTACGCTGGCCGACCGGTTTGCGAATCACGGCCTCGTTTCCACCCTGATCGCACGCCGCGCAGGCCAGGACCTGGTGCTGGATAGCTGGCTGATGAGCTGCCGCGTTTTTTCGCGGACGCTGGAACAGTTCATGATGAATGCCTTGATCGAATTTGCGCAGAAAAATGGCATCACGCGTATAGTCGGCGATTACCTGCCGACCTCCAAAAATGCCGTGGTGCAGGATCTTTTCTCCTCATTGGGTTTTCAACCCCTGGGCCCGAAGGCGAGCGGTCGCTGGGTGCGCAACATTCGCGACGACCCACCGCTGCCCACCAGCGTGCGCAACGACGCCACGTAAGCAGCCGTCCGCGCGCGCGGTTATCCGGCGTCTGGAACAGGCGGCGAGTGGTCTGCTGCGGGAGCTTGCGCGCTACACAGGGCAGCGCCACCGCCGGCTAAAACGGAGGGGGCGCGTTCACGCGGGCCGGCGCTCGACGATTTACATCAAGTGATTGGTCGGCGTGAAAAACCAGGCGATCCGCCGTCCGCCAAACGCGGTGGCAGGCACCGGTGGGCTCACCAGCGTGCAACCTTGCTGGAGCAGGGCGGCCATCGTCGGCGTCAGATCATCCACTTCGCAGCAAAGGTGGTAGGCGCCGATACCCTTGGCCAATGTGCGGGTGATCGGCGAGTCGTCGCTCAACGCTTCGATCAATTCGATCGCAGAGTCGGTCCCTTGAGCGGGGCCCAGGAAGCAGACCCGGACTCTTTGCATGGGGTCATCGAATGGGCCAGAGCGTACGACAAAACCAAAGGCCTGCTGATAAAACTTCACGGCCTGCTCGATGTCCGCCACCGCCACGCCCAGATGATGAATCTTAAGATCCGTCATGGTTATTGCTCTTGCCGAAGTAAAACATACGGCGGCGCACAAGTCCAGGCGCATGGCTTCATCCGCTTGGGCGAGGTGCGGATTGCCAAACCCGCGGGATTGTAGTAGAAGCTCCGTTTCTTAAAGAAAGGCCTGTGATGAACCGACCGCCGAGCGCGAGAATAAGACGCGAGCTTATGGCCGCCGGGCCGGGCGGGTGGGCCCGCGACAGGTGCTAAGTCATGCTTTTCCCAACCCTCGCTTTTGCCGTCTTTTTCCTGATCGTGTTTTGCGGCCACTGGCTGTTGATCCGGCACGCGGTCGCGTGGAAGCTGTTCATTCTGGCCGCGAGCTGGTTTTTCTATGCTTATTGGGACTGGCGCTTTCTGGGCCTATTGATCCTGTACACGGTGGTCAATTACAGCCTGGCGTTGGCCTCGTACCAGAGCGGCACGCCGCCCCGGCGACGGTGGGTGGCCTTGGCCATCGTGTTCAATCTCAGCCTGCTGGGGTTCTTCAAATACTACGGCTTTTTCACGGTCTCCGCCTATGCCGTCTGCGGCTGGGTGGGACTGCGCTGTCCGCTGCCCTTGCTGGACGTCGTGCTGCCGATCGGCATTTCCTTCTTCACGTTTCAAGCCATAAGCTATGTCATTGATGTGCACCGCGGACTGATCGAGCCGGCGCACAGCGTCATTGACTTTGCGATCTATAAGGCTTTTTTCCCGCAACTCGTGGCCGGGCCGATCATCCGGGCGAGTCACTTTATACCGCAATTCTACCAGATCATGAGCGTGCGGCGCATTGACGCGGGCCGGGCCGCCGCCTTGATCATGGGCGGCCTGTTTAAGAAGGTGGTGATCGCCAACTATATAGCCGTGAACGTGGTGGACCCGGTCTTTGGCAACCCGTGGGCGTATCAGGGCCTGGATGTCCTGCTGGCGGTGTACGGCTATGCCGTGCAGATTTACTGCGATTTCTCCGCCTATTCCGATATCGCCATCGGCGTGGCGCAACTGCTGGGATTCCATTTCCCTGAAAATTTCAACGCGCCTTATTTCGCCCGGTCCGTCCGCGAGTTCTGGCAGCGCTGGCACATTTCCCTGTCCACCTGGCTGCGGGATTATCTTTTTTTCAGCCTGCTCGGCACCCGGCTGGGCGCCTCGCGTTACGCGCTGGGCCTCTGCGCCTTGCTTACGTTTCTGCTGGGCGGTTTGTGGCATGGCGCCGCGTGGACGTTTGTCCTATGGGGCGCGTTGCAGGGCCTGTATATGACGACGGAGTTTCTGCTGGCCAAGCTGCTGGTCTGGATGCGCGCGGGTCGTCCGCTGCCCGAGGGACCGGTGATGCGGTTGGCGCAGCGGATGGCGGTGATCCATTTGATCTGCATTTCCCATTTGTTCTTTCGGGCGCATTCCATTACGGACGGGGTGCAACTATTACAGGGGATCATGGGTTCGTGGCACGGCGCCGTCTTGCTCACTTTCCCGGCCGTCTTGGCGCTGATCATCGGCTTTCTCACGCAATACATGGATGGCACCCGCTGCGCGCCGATTTGGAATTGGTACAACCGCCTGCCGGCGGTCGGGCAGGGGCTGCTGGCGGCGGTGGTGTTGACGATCGTCCTGGCCCTGGGGCCGCAAGGCGTGGCGCCCTTCATCTATTTTCAATTCTGAGACGACCATGAAAGAAATGTCCGACATTGGCGCCGAACGCAGGCAACAAGGCCACGGGCAGACCATCATCCGGACGGCAGCGGCCGTGCTTTGCTTCTATGTGTTTGCGGGCCTGCTCAACGGCGAGGCCCTCCGGCACGACGTGGAACTCATGCCCTACGGGGGCCGACGGGATGTCTGCGTGGCCCTCGTCAAGCCCATGGCCTGGTTGAGCCGGGTGACCTACCTGGGATCCTTCCGGAGCTGGATCGAAAAAAGCGTCCGCAAAGCGGATATGGCGGCGCCGAATCCCTGACGGCCTTAGAACTTGAACTTGATTCCGCCCAGCAGGTTCAGCGAGTTATAATCGGGCAGGCGGTTATAGGAAACTTCCCCGTTCAATTCCCAATGGCCACCTAATTTGATCCGCGTGGCCGCCACCAGCCCCAGCACGGGTTCCCAGCCCGGTTCCTCGATCGGGTTGGCCAGCAGGACATCAATATAATGCTGGAAGTTTCTAATGGTGGCCGGGCTGAATCTTCTGCTGCGGGCTGTTCGCAGGCTTTGCTGCAACTGTTGCAGATCTTCCTGATACTTGCGCTTGGCTTCAGGACGCAAGCTCTCCTTGCCGAGGCCGTAGCGCACGCCGATATTGTAATAGATCCGCCGGTAGGTGCGCCGGAAAAAGGCTTCCAGGTAGTAGCGGTTCAGTTTATAGGGCGTCCAGTAGTCCGGACTGGCTTCGTCGGCGGAGGTATATTCATAGCGCAGCCCCAGGCGGAAACCGGCGGGCTCATACAGCAGCCACAAGCTTTCCGCCATCAAATGATTGCGGTTGTTGGAATCGGAAAACATGTAACGCGTGCCGCTGGCGTTGAGGTCCCACCAATCGAACAGACGGTAGGCCGCGGCGAGCGTGCCGGCGTTGTAGGTGGTATCTTTAAGCGCCGCGCGCGCGGAAGGCACGATGTCGTGCTCCCAACGCGCGGCCACGTCCAGCGGCAACAGCGGCTTGATCTGTGCTTCCGCCGCATACTGGATTACCGTTTTGTCGAAGTTGGCTGTGTGGCCGTTCAAGTCCGTCGGCACCTTGCCCGTGAAGTGGCGATCAGAAAGCTCGCCCAGCAACACCCAGCCGTTGGGGAATTTGACCGCCGGCGCCACGCCCACCGTGCGCTCATCCAGTCGAATCTCCGGTCCGTTGAGCGCCAGATTGTTGGTGAACGCCTGCTGCATCCGGCCGATGCCCGCCGTGCCCTCCACGGTGATGTTGGGGGTCAGGTTCAAACCCCCGAGGCCCAGGAGGCGCCAGTTGCGACTGTCGAGGTTGTCCTTGAGATACTCCGCCCGGACGCCGACATACGGGTCTTTCAATTCCAGATGGAAGGGTCCCTTGGTGACTTTACTGATACCCACCGGTGTCGTGCGCACCCCCGTCAGGCGTTCGTACACGTAACTCGCCACTTTGTTGTAGGCATTCGTCGGATAGCCGTCCTGCCGCAATTGCGCCAAGGCGTCCTTGGATTTATAGATCTTGCCTTCCTGGGCGGCGTATTCGGCCCGCAGCCGGTGGGCCAGAAAGACCGGGTGATTGCGCAGGAGGTATTCCACGGCTTCCGCTCCCGGCAGGCGCCCCAGCTCGTGGCGCTGGTAGAGCAGGGGGTTGTCGCCGTTGACCGCGTAACCAAACTGGCTTTGGATAAAGCCGGTTTTATAGTTGGCGGCCGCTTCCCGGAGATTGACCGTGAGGGCCTCGGGCATGTCGCTGCGCGTTTCCTGGCCGAGGTCGCCCATGGGGTAGGCGATGATATCCGCTGCGCCGCCCAGCTTCTGCTGCATAATTTCGCGGCTGCGCTGGTATTCATATTTGATGCGGGCATCATATTCGTTTTCGGTTTCCAGCCGGTTCGGCGCAGCGAGCCATAGGCGGTTGGCCAGCGGATGGATGACCGAATTGTCGGACTCCATGTGCAGCACCTCATGGGCTTCCATCAAATGGCTGCCAAACCGCCAGCGGCCCGTGGCTTGAGCGGCCTTCATCTGCTCCCAGGAACTGGTGTAGGAATCGTGATCCACATGGCCCACGGGCACATGCATGAGGAATGTCGTGTTGAAATCCTGCGCCACCGCGGTCCCCAGCCGCAGGGCCTCCCGCCGCGCATCGTCGAAGGTGACCATGACCACACGCTCGGGTGTACCCGTCGG
>JAPLSZ010000060.1 GCA_026398385.1 Kiritimatiellota bacterium
AGCGCTGGGTACGGGCGGGTTCGCGGACGCGCTACCAGATGGAGCAATCCGCCCGCTCCGGGAAGCAGAATATCCTGGAGGGCAGCCTCGCCCCAGCCTGCGTTTACAGATCGACGACCTCGACCGGGCATTCGGGGATGGCGGCGAGAAATTTGCGCCCATACCACTTGGTGATGATGCGCGTGTCGAGCACGACGACCATGCCGGTGTCGGTTGCGGTGCGGATCAGCCGGCCGACGCCCTGGCGGAATTTCAGAATTGCCTCGGGCAGCGAATAGTCGCGGAACGGGTCGCCGCCCTGCTGGCGCACCCGGTCCATGCGCGCCTTCATCAGCGGCTGATCCGGCACGGCGAACGGCAGGCGGGTGATGATGACGTTGCTCAGCGCTTCGCCGCGCACGTCCACGCCCATCCAGAAGCTGTCCAGTCCGAACAGCACGGCGGCCGGCTCCGCGCGAAAACGCTCCAGCATGACGTTCCGCGGCAGGCCGGCGCCTTGCAGAAAAAAGCTGTAGCGCTGCGCGGTAAAATCCGGCGCGACGAGTTCCGCCACGCGGCGCATCAGGCTCGAACTGGTGAACAGCACAAAGGCGCGGCCGGCGGTTTTGCGGACAAAGAACTCGATCGCGCGCGCGGCGGCCGGCGCGAACTGCTCGATATCCGTGGGGTCCGGCAGGTTGCGGGGGATGTACACCCGCATCTGCCGGCCGTAATCGAACGGCGAGCCCAGTTGCAAACCTTCGGCATCGTCCGCGCCGACGCGGCGCTTGAAGTAGTCGAGGTTGTCCCCCACCGCCAGCGTGGCGCTGGTCAGAATCACGGTGTCCAGAGCGTCGAAGAGGGCCGTCTTCATGGTCGGGGCGACTTCGATCGGCGCGGAATAGAGCACCGTCTGCGTCCGCCGGCGGCCCTCGCGCTCGACCCAGTACACCTGGTCGGAAAGCTTCTGCTGCAGAAAGGCTTCCAGTTCGTCGCGCATCGCGGCGCCGCGGCGGCTCAGGGACTGCACCTCGGACTGGAGATCGGCGCTCTTGCACTCGGCGGCGATCCGGTCAAGCTGCACCACCAGTTGGGCCAGGAGGTCCAGCGCCGTGGTCGTCAGCTCCAGCGGGGCGGCGACCACCCGCTGGCTGGTCTCATGGGAGAATTGCGCCCACTGATGGATATCGGCATACAACTGGGTGACGGCCGTTTCCAGTTGCTGCAACGTATGCGCTGCCGCGCCCTGGTTCAGCACCGCCAGCAGGCCTTTTTTCTCCTCCGGCAAATACAGGCGGCGCATCCAATGCTCGAAGGCGTAATGCGACAACCGCAGGCCGAGATGTTCGGAAGCGACGCTTTCGAGCATGTGGGCCTCGTCAAGCACCACCAGCCGGTACGCGGGTAAAAAGGCCGCGCCCTGGGTCCGCAGCGCCAGCTCGGAAAAAAACAAGTGGTGGTTGACCACCAGGACGTTGGCTTCGCGGATGATGCTGCGCGCCCGCATGAGAAAACAGGACTTGTGATGCGGGCATTTGGCGCCCAGGCAGTTGCCATGCTCCGCGCAGACCAGGTCCCAGGCCTCGCCCGACGGCTGCTGCTTCAGGTCCTGCAGACTGCCGTCGGCGGTCCGCTCGGACCATTCGCGCAGCCGCTCCAATTCCGCGCCGACCTCCGTCTTGGTCAGCTCGTGCTTCAGCAGGCGCGCCCGCGCCAGCCGGCGCCGGCACAGATAATTGCTCCGCCCCTTGACCAGCACCGCCTTGAACTCCACGCCCAGGTGCCGGCGCAGAAACGGGATGTCCTTCTCCATCAATTGCTCCTGCAAGGCGATGGTATAGGTGGAGACGACGACCTGCAGTTTATGCCCCTGCGCCGCCAGGATCAGCGGCACCAGGTAGGCGAAGCTCTTCCCCACCCCTGTGCCGGCCTCGACGGCTAGATGCTGGGCATTCTCCAGCGCCGCGGCGACGGCCTGTGCCATGGCGCGCTGCTGCGGCCGCGGCTCGTACGGGAAGGGCTCTCGCCGGACGGCGCGGGGGCGGGCTGTCGTGGAGCAATCATGTACCCTGCTTACTATCAGAAAACGGCCGGTCAAAAAAGAACTCTTGCTTTCTGAAATATTCGTGGCATATTTCGCCCGTCATCCCAAGCGAGCGTAGCTCAGTGGTAGAGCGCGACCTTGCCAAGGTCGATGTCGAGGGTTCAACTCCCTTCGCTCGCTCCAGTTCCATCCACTAACCATCCTCCTGTTGATAGGCGATTTCGGAGCGTTGTTCCGTTATCCTGACCTTCCAAGACCATCTGGATTTTATTGCATGACGTAGAAGCGGCGGGCCGCCGCTTCCGAACGCGGCCAGCGGCCGCGTCTATGGGCACGCGGTGGA
>JAPLSZ010000296.1:0-15098 GCA_026398385.1 Kiritimatiellota bacterium
TGCCAGGACCATCGCCCGACGGCGTTCCGCACAGGTCAGATTTTTGATTCATGGCTGCCCTCAGAAGCGATTGTTTTTTTCCATCACTGTATAACAAATGCTGTCACTTGCGTGTATAACGAGTGCTGTCACTTGGCCCATAATCCGCTTCACTTCACTGCTTCTTACATATAGAACTCATCTTATAGACCGTAAAAGACTCTATGGTAACCGAGCCGACCCCGGCTGTCAGCGAGATCTTGCCGAGCGGCTTGCCTGCATCCCCACCGCGCCCTTCGGACTTGAAACAGGCGCCATCGCCCCCATACCGATTGTCTTTATGAAATCACGCCTGTTAATTCGCATATTATCCTTTCATTCTAAACTTACCGGTTATCTCTTTTTATCAACTTTCTTCTTCAACTTACCGGCTTTCTCGCCAGGCGGCAGCACATCGTAATGCACTTGCCATTGTGCCTGCTTCATCCATTCCGCCAGCCGTGGGAGTTTCTTTGCCGATTCTTCCGTAACAAGCGGCCCACAGGGATTCATCTGCGCGTTAGGACGCTTTTGATTGGCAATGGTTCTCGAGATCTGCGCGAGTTCCTGCGTCATTTTCTCCACCACGTCGGGATGCGCTTGGGCCACATTGTTTTTCTCGCTCACATCGGCCTCAAGATCATAAAGCTCATTCCCCAGTAGTTTCCATTTCCCCTCACGCAATCCCTCGCCTTTGTAGTACACGAACTTACGGGGCGAAACCGCCTTCTCCGGATCAAGGAACACGGCCGAGATATCAACCCCGTCGATCGGATTCCCGGATAGTGATCCGCCGCACAGCTTCGCCAGCGTGGGCAGCAGATCGACGGTAACTCCGACTTGCCCGCTGACTATTCCGGCAGGGATCGTTCCCGGCCACCATGCCAGAAACGGCGTGCGCATGTGCCCTTCATAGGCCGGTCCGCCCTTATTGCCGCGAAGCGGTTGTATCTCCGTGCCGGCCGATCCGCCGTTGTCGGACATGAACATCACAAGAGTCTTCCTGTCCACCTTGAGTTCGCGCAGCAGCGCCATCACCTCGCCGACCGCCGCGTCGATTTCCTCCACCTGCGCCCGTAAACCATCCTTACGCCCCGCAAAATCCTTGTGCGCGAAACGCGGACCGTGCACCGCGCTATACGGAATGTAAGCGAAGAAGGATTTGCCGCTGTTCTTTCTGATAAATGACAGCGCCGCGGCGGTGAAAGCCCGGGTCAGCAGGGACTGGTCTTCCTCGAGATCAACAATGGCCACCGCTTCGTTGTTGTGAACAAAGGGCAGCGGCGGATATTTGCCCATGCGTTTGTTCCACATGTCGTTCGAATAAGGAATGCCCCAATACTCGTCGAAGCCGTGGGAAGGCGGCAGATAGCCGGGCAGGTGACCCAGGTGCCATTTACCGAAGCCGCCGGTTGCATACCCGGCGTCCTTGAACATCTCAGCCATTGTGTATTCCGCCGGATTCAGCGCCTTGGGCTTATTCGGGAAACACACCCCTCCGCCCATGCCCACGCGGCCGGCATAGCACCCGGTCAGCAGCGATGTGCGCGACGGCGAACAGGCCGTGTAGCCGTTGTAAAAATCGGTGAACCTGACGCCTTCTTCCGCCATCCTGCTCAGATGCGGCGTCTTGTTTCGACGGGAACCGAACGGCTCAATGTCGGCGTATCCCATATCATCAATGAAGAAGATGACGACGTTGGGTCTCTGCGCCGCCGTTTCTTTGCCCGTCGCTCCGGGGGCCGGTTCCGCTTCCGCCGGAATAATGGCCCCGGTGCAAAGGACCATGGCGAAGGTGAACATGAATTGTCGGACCATTGGGAACAGTCTATGCCCGTTGTCTTGCCATTCTTCTGCTTTCATTGGTCTCCTTTATCTCCGCGCCGCTTTCACATACGGGGCGCTGGTGATAATCTTTCCCTCTGCATCGAGAAGATTGGCCGTCAGCCTTGTTTTTCCCGCTTTCAGTTCAACCGAGAACTTAGCGCAGGCATCCTTCGGGCCAGTGTCGATCGTGCGGTCAATATCCGCAATCAGCAGTTGCGCCTTCGCGATTTGGCGAGCGCCTTTTCCTTTTGGCTTTTCGGGGTTACTCGCTCCCACCAGGGTCTTGCCCGAAGATTCCGGCCAGCGGCGCAATTCAAATTCGTATGTTCCATCGCGATCAACAATTACATCCCAGCATCCTCTGCCGCCGGTAGACAGACCATGTTGATTATCGCAGTAGGAACCATCCCAATCGCTGGCATAGAGCGTATTGGGATTCCCCGCATCCGAACCGATCGTGATGTCCCGCGGCTTGTCGAAAAGCCTCTTCGATTCGGCATACCATTTGTCATAGTAGTCGCGCATTTTCCGGGCCACGTCTGCATGCTCGGCGATGACATCCCTGTCCTGATGCGGATCGGCAGTCACGTCGTAAAGATGGCTTTGTCCAATCAGGCGCCATTTACCCCACATCACCGCCGCAGCCCCCTTCCCGCAATCGGCCCCGTACTGCACAACACACATGCGGTCAGGAATCGATTCCTGCCTGCCGGTCAGCAGTCCGGCCAGGCTCACGCCGTCAAACGTCGCATCGCCCGCTTTCAAGCCGCAGAGTTCAATCAGGGTCGGCAGAACATCCTGTGCTTCCGCCAAAACCGGAATATCGCTTCCATGCCGCAACTTGCCGTTAATCCAGCGCACGAACAGCGGCACGCGATGCCCCCCCTCGTACAGACTTCTCTTCTGAGCCCGCATGCCGGCGTTGAAAATCTCCATGGCCTGTGCACTTTGAGTCCCGTTGTCCGACATGAAGATCAGGATCGTATTGTCACGCAGACCTTTTTCCTTGAGGAACGCTTCAAGCTTGCCGAGATTTTCATCGATATTGGCTATCATACCGTAGAAACCAGCGGGGCCTTTACCCTTGTATGGCGCCGAGTACTTCTCCGCCACAATGTCCGGCGAATGAGGGGTGTTTGTCGGCAGGTAGAGAAAGAACGGTTTCTTCTCCGCCCGGCACTTCTCGATCCATTTCATGGCTTCATTGAAGAAGATATCCGTGCAGTATCCTTCGTACCTTTTCTCGACGCCATTATGCAGAAACCACGGATCAAAGTAGGTATTCCCCCAGTGCTCTGCCAGTGAGGGAATCCCCCAGGCTCTGAATGACAGCTCTTCCTGGAATCCCCGGAATAGCGGGCGGTACGGATAGCTGTCGCCGAGGTGCCATTTGCCGAAAATGCCCGTGGCGTAGCCGGCTTCGGCAAAGAATTGCGGCATGATTCTGATGTCGGGCCGCACCATGGACCGGCCCTGGCAGACCGCCGTGGCGCCGTTGCGCATCGCATCCATGCCGCTCATCAACTGGCCCCGGGTCGGACTGCACATCGGCGCCACATGAAAATCCGTGAACCGGACCGACTCGTCGCGCAGTTTGTTCATGCAGGGTGTCTTGATCACGGGATTCCCATGCGCCTGCAGGTCGCCATACCCCTGGTCATCCGTCACAAGGAGGATTACATTGGGCTGATCCGGTGCGGCAAACGCGGTCGCCGCCGCCAGCAGAAGGACCGACATGGTTAATTTCATGGCGGTGCGGGTCATTGTCACTTCGTCTCCCCCCCTTTTGCGGATTTCTTGAACTTGTACGCGGCCTGGTCCTTCTTGACCGATTCGAGGAACTGCTTGTTCACCTCGGCCAGCCGCTTGTTCTCGTCCGGCTTCTCGTCGGTTATGTCGATTTCCTTCTTCTGGTCCTCGTCGAAGCGGAAGAGACGGTTATTTTGCAGCCGGTACTCACCATCAACGATGCGCGTCGCGTTACCGTTCACCAGCGGGATGGGTTTCGGTCGTTGCTGCATCTTGCCATCGATGAGCGGCAGCAGGCTGATGCCGTCGATCGGCCCGACCTCGCCAGCCGTCTTGATCCCCAGCACATCCAGCGTCGTTGGATAGAAGTCCATGGTGCAGGCGGGCACCGTGGTCGCGAAGGGTTTCTTCACCCTCGCCGGCCACTCGAGGATACCCGGCACGCGGGTGCCGCCCTCGGTGAGAAACTTCTTGTGGCCGGGCAGGCCGCCGGTCGAGCCCCCCGGGCCTGCGCCGTTGTCGGAGCAGAACCAGAGCATGGTGTTGTCGGCCACCTTCAAGTCCCGCAGCCCTTTCCGCAGCCGCCCCATGGCGTGGTCGACTCCGGCGAGTTCGCCGTAGTAGTCGGCCTGCCTCTTCTGGTTCGCGTAGGCGGCGGCGTACTCCGGGGCGGCCTTGTGAGGCCCGTGCGGAGAGGAGAACCAGACGACCGCCAAGAACGGCTTCCCTGCGGCCGCCTGCTTGCCGATCCACTCCAGGGCCACGTCCATGATTGCGTCGGAGGTGTCTTTCTCGGGCAGCGACACCGGTTCGCCGTTGTGGTAGAGTTTGGCCGAGCCGAAGTCGAAGGTGTTGCCGTTGGAAAACCACTCGTCGAAGCCCTGGTTGCCCGGGTGGCGCGGCTTGGGATCAAAGCTCTCCGGCAAGCCGCGGCCGGTGCCTCCTGCCGCCTCCGGGATACCGCCCAGGTGCCACTTGCCGAAGTGCCCCGTGGCATAGCCGGCCGTCTTGACGGCTTCGGCGATCGTCACCTCGCGCAGCGGCAGGTCGTTGCCCCAGGTCATGCATTTGTAGCGCGTCGGGCTCCGCCCAGTCATGCAGCTTGCGCGTGTCGGCGAGCACATCGGGTGGGCCGAGAAGAAGCGGTCGAAGCGGATACCCGCCGCCGCCATCTTGTCCAACTCGGGCGTCTTCAACTCCGGGTGACCGTTGTAGCTTGTGTCACCCCAGCCCTGGTCATCCGTCATGCAGAGGATGATGTTCGGCTTTTCGGCCGCGGCCATCGCCGTGCCGACCCCGAACCCAGCCAGGCACAGGGCGGCCGCCAAAGAATTGATTGTCGTTTGTTTCATGATGAGCTGTTCGTGCGTTTCATCTTGTGCCGATTTCAGTTTTTCCCGATGGACTTCATCTCGTGGACTTCGATGGACTCCACGGTCAGGTCGCCGCCTTCGGCGGTCAGCGAAATGGTGCCGAGCGGCTTGCCCTGGTCGGCGCGGGCGGCGGTCTTGTAGCAAGACCCTTCCCCGCCGACGACTTCGAACATCGGGCGATCGACGAGGACGCGAAAGGTGACGGAGCCATTCTTCGTCTTGAGCGGCATCTCATCGAGGCGCTGTGCCTGGAAGTCATAGGTAACTGCATTCCCGCCGAACGTCAGCACCGCCCGTTTGGCGCTGCCTTGCTTGAGCGAGACGACGATGTCGTAAAGCTGGTCGCGGGCTTCCAGTTCGACGGCCGGCGATCCGGCGGTCAGCGCTTGATTGCGAACCGTCTTCGGATTCGGCCTGCGCAGTTGTTCGAGTTCCCTGATGGGATAGGCGAACAGGCGGATGCCGTCCTTGGTGGTGCGCAGCGTCAGTTCGGCAGGCAGGCTGAAGGCCTGGTTGAAGGGCATGCCCGGCATCTCGATGCCCTTGGCCCAGCCGATCTGCACGACCCGGCCACCGGGCGCGCCGCTGAAGCACTGGGATGCGTAATAAGAGCCATAGTGGACGCGGTGGCGTCCGGGCGGGTCCGGCGTGAATTGCCTGCCGTTGAAATTCCCGACCGCGTAGTTGGCGCTGCCGTCAAAGGTCACCCATTTCCTGTGAGCCGGGTCGCCGTCAACCGGCAGCTCGAACAGTTCGGGGCATTCGTTGTAGCCGGCAATGATGCTTTCGCGGGTCCACTCCTTGAGATCCTTGCTGGTGTAGAAGGCGATGGAAACGTTTTGCTCCTTGTTTTCATCATAGACGGCCATGACCCAGTGCTTGCCCGGCTCATACCAGACCAGCTTCGGGTCGCGGCCGCGATGCCGGACCACCGGATTCCCCTCGTAAAACCGCCATGTCTTGCCACGGTCGGTCGAGTAGGCGAGCGACTCGCCGAAATTGAAGTCGGTGAACGCCAGCACCATCGTCTGCGCGTCGCCCTGCTGCCAGCCGGCGGTGTTGTGGGTGTCGACGATGCCGCTGCCCGACCAGCATCCTCCGTCGGCCATCGCGGGGTGCCGGTTGCCGACCTTGCCGCCCCCGCTGCGGATGGCATGGGGCTGCTCGGTCCAGTGGACGAGGTCGGGGCTGGTGGCGTAGCCCCAATACGGGGCGTCGGGAGTCCATCCGGCCGGGTTACACTGCCAGAAGAAGTGATAGGTGCCCTGGTGATAGAACAATCCGTTCACATCGTTGTTCCAGCCGCGCGTCTGGCTGAAGTGGAACTGCGGGCGCAGCGCCTCGTCGTAGAGCGGTTGGAGGTTACGGATCGTGTCGCTGGACTCGATCATATCGCGGACCCCGGGCGGCGCGCCGTCCACGACGACCTGCACGGTCCGGCCGATGTATTCCGACATGTCCAGCCAACCCCACCAATCGACGGCGTCCTTGTTGGGCGGAAAATCGCAACTGAGCCGATGCACCAGTTGGCCGCCGACAATGACCGTCAGGCTGCCGCGCTGCGGCTTGTTCGACACCGGGAAGATGAGATAGCGACCGGTGATCCTGACCTCCGGGCCGTTTCCCGCGGCAGGGACTTTCTCCGTCCTGGCGGGTGGCGCGGACTTCTTCTGCGCCCGCGTGTCGCTCTGCCGGATGTGGTCCACGCAGATGTGGCCCCAATGGCCCGACTCCGCATCGACGATCTCGATGACGGCCTTCTTGCCTTTGTGTTCCCGGACGTCCCAGTTCTCCTGTTCGAGGAAGTCCGTGCGGCCGGTGGCGGAGCGGACGACCTTTCCCTCGACGCACAGGTTCATGCACGTCTTGTCCTTGTAGTCGCCGCCGCCGATCAGAAAGGTGATGTAATCCCGCACGATGGCGAACTCGGGCGAGGTGAGTTTCCCGGTCGGCCTGTCGTGATCGACAAGATAGGTGTCGACGAGCCCCGTGCCTTCAAATCCCGCGACCCCCCTCTGACTGGCGAGAGAACCCTTGGCCGGGGCCGCGCCAAACGCTGTGCCCTCGACTTTCCAGTCGCCGTAGTCTTTGGCCTCGAAATCGGCGATCAGGATATCGCCTGCGGCGACCGATGTTCCGGGCGCCGCAAAGATGGCGGCGCCGCGCAACGCAACCGGGGCGTTTTGAGGCGCCATCGCCCGGTAAACCGCTTGGGCGAGGACCGCACAGCCGGCGGCATTCGGGTGGATGCCGTCGACAAACAACTCCGGCTGGCCCTCGAATGCCGCATGAATGTCGATCAACGGCAACTTCTTCCCGGCGGCGACGGCGCGGATGATCGGCACGATCTCGCCGCCGATCACCTGCTCATCATGCCCGCCGGGATAGTGCTTGGCGACCCACGCCGGCGTGCAGAGCCAGACCCTCGGCTTGGCCGGCAGACCGGCGAAATGATCAATCAAGGCGATCAGGTCCGCCTTGAACCGTTCCTTGTGTTTCCACTCGTCCGGTTTGCTGTCGTTGGTCCCGAGCTTGATGATCACGATGTTTGGGTTATAGGCGGTGGCCTCCTTAAACTGGGCACACGCCGAATACGGCCGGTCGTTGACGTTCATCACGGTGCCGCCGAGGAAGCCGAAATTGCGCACCTGGTAGCGGGCCCCCAGCAGCCGCCCCAGCACGGCCGGGTAGCTGTCTTCGCCGCGGACGTGGACGCCCTGCGTGATGCTGTCGCCGATGCAGGCGACACGGAGCGGGACCGGGGTGGCTCGTTCGGCAGCCGCGGTTTGTGCGACGGACCGGGTGTGCTCCAAGATGAACTTCACGATCGGAGCCGGATCCTCCAACCCATGGGGATGATGACCCACGCCGGGCTTGTGAATGACCTTGATCTCCCCGCCGAGTTCCTTGTAGCGCTGCTCCACCAGCGCCGTGTTTTCCGCCACCGGCACGATGTTGTCGGCGTCGCCGACCACATGGATCAGGGCCACGCGCGCCTTGGCGAGGGGCCGCAGGGTGTCGATCGGGTTGCCCGGATACGCCAGCGCTTCGGCCTCATCCTTGAAGCCGTAACACTTGATCAGGGCCCCCCAGTCCCCCTTGCTACCGACCCCTTTGCCCTTGCCGCCGGGCCAGCTCTTGAAATCGCACACCGGGGCATCCCCGTAAATCACCGACACCTTATCCGGATTTTCGGAGGCCCAGCGGTAGGCATAGAGCCCGCCCCGGCTGAGGCCGATCAAGACGGCCTTGGGCGCCAGTCCGCGCGCACGAACGGCCTCGTAAAAGGCGTTGAATTGCTTCATCGCGCCGGGACTGCCGAAGGTGTTCCCGACGATGATGTGCGCGTGGTAAAAACCATTCGAGAGCAGTTGCGGGGCGGCACAGCGGTCGGCAAACGCCTCGGGAAACTCCATGGACCACGACCAGGGTTTGCCGGGCAGCGGCGTTTTCGGGTCCACGACCCAGGCGGTACAGCCGGCCACCGTAAAGACCTCGCGTTGGAAACCATTCCAAGTGTCGGCTCGAACGGCAGAGGAAAAGCAGGACGCCCCGAGCGCGCCCATCAGCGTCATGCTGGACAAGAATTTTTTCATAGTTGTTTTCCCGGTGGGTTGCCGTTCCCGCCTGTTTTACATGCGTTTTTCTACCCGTTGCGCTTCAGGGTGAACTCGATCTTCCATTCCACGGTCTGGGTGGCGGCCGGCACGAGGCGGACCGTCGCCGTCTCGGCCTGCTGGGCGGTTTCGACTTTTCCGCCCGCGATCTCGGCGTCCTTGAGCTTGAAACCGGCCGGCAGATGCACGGTCAGTGCGTACGGATCGCCGCTCACCACCGCGCTCCGGCCCGTAAGGGTCGCGCGGCGCGCGTCCCAGCGTTCGTCCAGCAGATCGACACCGCCTTGCGAAAGGTGCCGCGTGGTCGAGAGCACCCACGGGTGCGGTCGCGCCTCGCGGATCGCGAAGACCTGCAGGGCGTTGCCGGCCGCTTGCGCCGGCGCCTTGAACGAGCCCTGCGACTTGCCCAGGAACGTCTGCGTCCAGAACTCGAACACCAGGTACTCGCGGTCGTCCGCCAGCCCGAGATCCGCGAACTTCACTTCCGTCTCCGGATGGCCGGCGCGGGCCCACTTCAGTTTTCCCTGCCGCCAGTTGAAGCGGGCGAGCACGGACCAGTGCTCGAAGGGCCGGTCGATTTCCTGCAGCCACCAGGAGACCTCCCCGCCGCGTTTCGGGGCGCCGTGATCCCGGTTGGGCCGGTTGCCATAGTCATACAATTGCCCGGGCACGGTGAAAAGCACCGGAGCGCTGCGTTTCAGGCCCTCCAGGTTGCTGTCGTTCTGGTAATCCTCGACCTTGTCGCTGAGCATGAGCACGCCCCCGGCCATGGCCACCACGGCCGGTTGATCAATCGTGTCGGCCATCGCCGCCGCGGCGCCGAAGGTCTTCATCGTCGTCTTGTCCTTGAAGGCCGGCGCCATGATGTCGCAATGGTCGGGGTCGCCGCGCCACACCACGCCATTCCATGAAGCGAAACGTTGAAACGTCGCCGGCCCGAAACCATCGTCGCTGAGGCGGCAGCCGTCGGCCAGGCCGATCGAGTTGATGCCCGGATGCACGCCCCAGCAGGTGAGGATATAGATGTCCGGCCCGAGTTCCTCACGGGCGACCTGGTCCCAGGCGCGCAGCGACTCCTCCGGCGTGGAGCCGATCTTCTTGAAGTCAGCGGCGCACTGGGGTTTGCGGGAGGCGTAGAGCAGGTCGCCCGCGCCATCGATCTTGACATAATCCCACCCCTGCTCCTTGAGCGCGCGGTACGTCGGACGAACCATGCCTTCGATCGCCTCCTGGTTCTTCGTGTTGAGAATATACATCGTGTGCCAATCCCCGTTGATCGTGGGATCGCCATCCGGCTTATGGATGAACCAATCCGGGTGCTGCCTGCCAATGTCGGTGATGTGAGGATCGCTGGGCCGGTGCAAGCGATTGACCCAGATGCCGGGCTTCATGCCGGCGGCTTTGATCCTTTTCACCGCATACTCCGCACCGCCCGGAAACTTCCCGTTCCACGTCAGCCAGTTTTGCGGGCACCCACCCCACCCCGTTTGGTAGGCGTCGTCCAACTGGATATACAGATAGCCGAAATCCGGGAGTTTCTTTTCGACAAACACGTCCACCAGCTTGTCCAAAGTCTTTTGATTGAAGCCGTCGCGGTAAGCCCACCAGGTGCAATACCCGGTGACCGGCTCCTTCCAGACCCGGTAGGTCCACGGCTCAAAGCAGGGGAGTTCCTTGTGCTTCTGGTAGAAGCGCGGCCGGAACACCAGTTCCAGCGACACCTGGCCGGCTTGCTCCGAGCTTGCTTGCCCCGAGCTTGTCGAGGTGGTCGAAGAGCGACTCTCCCACGTGAAGGCGATCCCCTGGCCTTCCGCGCCCTTGGGCAGGATGCGCGTCGCCCCATCGGCCGGACCTTCCAGCATCCAGTCCCAGCGGCGGTCGTACACGGCGTTGTTGCGCAGGTTCCGGCTCGGGCCAACGCTGTTGCGCACCAGCGGAAAGCGTTGCTGCGCCTCCCCGGCGGTTTCCGCGGCAAACGCCTCTTCGCTGCCGGCGGCGGCGCCGCGCAGGACCAGCTTCACGGCTTCCCTGGGCTCGGCCAGGATGAATTTCAGCCGCTGCTCGACCTTCTCCCCGGCCGCTTCCGCCGGATCGAGTTGGATCGCGGCCCCCGCCACCGCGCGCCCTGCGGCGTCTTCGGCGCAAAGGGTCGCCTCGAAAATCACGCCGCCATGATAGCGGAGGCTCAGCCGACCCCGCGCGGCATTCCATTCGACCGTGGCCGACGCGTTAGGCGGGGGTTGGGCCGTTCCCGCCCCAACAGCCCCAGGAGCCGTGGCCCACGCCGCCAGGATCGTCACCACCGGCCCAAGCCGCCGCAAGGTTCGTGTCATCATGTTCAGGCCTTTCCTGTTGATTTTCGTTTTGATGATAGCTTGCGCTTCGCCATCCGTAAACCTCGGGGGGATGTCAGCAAACGGTTTCGCTTCATGGGGCGATCGGGCAGGTGGCCACACCGGTGTAGGTGTCGGCGGCGCCGTAGTAGAGGAACCACTTGCCCTTGAAGGGAACCAGGGCATTGCAGACCGTGGTGTAGCCGGTCATGCCCTTGATCTCCCATGCGTACTCGGGCCAGAGGAACGGGTCCTTCTGCTCCTTCAGGATGCCGTTGTTGGGCAACTGTTTGGTTGTTAGGTCGGCGCGGTCGTGAAGTTGCTGCCACAAGGTCCAGCCGCCGAGCGGTCCCGCCCCGGTTTGCGCCATCAGCAGGATGCCGTCGTCACGCAGCAGGGCGATCGCCCCGGCCTCGGCGCCCCGCGGCCAACCGGCCTTGCCGGCCCAATGCCAGTTGATGAGGTCCTCGCTCCACGCCAACGCGCAGCCGTGGGTGTAGAACATCCAGTATTTACCGTCGATCTTGGCCGCGATCAGCTTGTCGCCGACGCGCCGGGAAACCACGACGCCGCTGCGCGAGCCGTTGATCTTGTCGGGATTGAACTTGAGGAACGCCGGGCCGTGCTTGGCCCAATGCACAAGATCGCGCGAGGTGGCAATCGACATGGTGTCCTTGACCCCGAGGTGTTGGCCGGTGTGAGTAGTGTAGTTCATGTAATAGACACCGTCCTCGCCCTCGATCACGTGCAGGTCCTCGCAGCCGCCCGCCCATTCGTATTGCTTGAACGCGTCGTTCTCCGGATAGAGCACCGGCTCCGGGCGGCGGGTGAAATGGATGCCGTCCTCGCTAACCGCCAGCCCGATGCGACAAACCCGGCCCCAGGCGCACGCCGGGTTGTGGCCGTCGGCGCGGTAGAGCAGATAGACTTTGCCGTCCTTAACCACGGCGGCCGGATTGTACGTGTTCATCTCCTCCCAGCGCGTCTCCTTGCCCATGATCGGGCACTTGAACACCGAATTCGTGTTCGGACGGAGAACGGGCTCGGGATGTTTCACAAATGGCCCCAGCTCCCAGCCTTCGATGTGGGCTTGCGTGGCCTTGGCTTTCGCCATGGCAGCGATTCGGGCTGACTCCTGGGCGGCAGCTCGGGCGGCTTCGTCCTCGGCACCCGTGGCGAACGGCGGGACGAAGCCCGCCGCCACGGCAGTCATGGCGACCGCCATCCCGGCACTTTTCAGAAGATCGCGACACGTTGGTTTTCTTTTGTTCATGGGTGTTATCCTTCGCTTGGTTCTATTTCTCCGTGGTAAATGGTGAAGCGGGCAGCCCCGCCTTGTTGTAAAGGCTCGCGTTCCCCGGAGAGTTCGAGAGCGCATAGCGGACAACCACCGGAAGGGCCACGCCTATTCAGGAGCGACAGGGCGGCGAGCCATGTAAGTTGTGTTCATTTTACGATCGGACAACTCGCGAGGCCGATCGTCGTGTCTGCGGCGCCGTAGTAAAGCATCCATCGGCCCTTGAAGGGGGCCAGGCCGTTGGCGACCGTCGTGTCGCCGGTCATCCCTTTTCTTTCCCACTCGTATTCCGGCCAGAGGAACGGCTCCTTTTGTTCCTTAAGCACGGTCTTCAGGTCATTGCGGGCGATCAGCGCCTGGCGCAGCGTCCAGGCGCCGAGCGCGTAGTGGCCCCCTTGCGTCATCAGCAGGATGCCGTCGTCGCGCAGCAGCGCGATGGCGCCGGCCTCGCGCCCACCCCCCGGCCAGACCGCCTTGCCGGTCGGCGTCCAGTCAATGAGATTCTCGCTCCAGGCGAGCCCGCAGGGATGGGTGAAGTACATCCAGTATTTGCCGTCCATCTTCGCGGCGATCAGGCGGTCGCCCTCACGGCGGGAAACGACGACTCCGGCCCGCGTCCCGAAGACCTTATCCGGCGCGTTCTTCCGGAAGGCCGGCCCGTGCTTGGTCCAGCGCACCAGGTCGCGCGAACTGGCGATGGACAGCGTGTCCTTCTCGCCGGTTCCCGTCGCCCGCCACGTGGTGTAGTTCATGTAGTAGATGCCGTCCTCGCCCTCGACCACATGGAGGTCTTCGCAACCGCCTTCCCATTCGTACTGCTTGAAGGCGTCGTTGTCGGGATAAAGGACCGGGGTCGGGTGCCGGGTGAAGTGGATCCCGTCCTCGCTGGTGGCCAACCCAATCCGGCACGTCCGGCCCCAGCCGATCGTCGGGTTGTGGTCGTCGGCGCGGTACAGCAGATGGATCTTGCCGTTCTTCACCACGACGGCCGGATTGTACACGTTCCTTTCTTCCCAGCGCACCTCCTTACCCATGATCGGACACTTGAAAACGGAGTCGCGTGTCGGCTTGAGGACCGGCTCGGGGTGTTTCACGAACGGGCCGAGTTCCCAAGCCTCGCGCGCGGCGATGACGGACCGGGCCTTGGCCGCAGCCGCGGCCCGGGCCGCGGCCTTGTCCTCCGCCAACGTGGGGAGCACGCCCATTCCGGTTAGCCCGCCGAGCAGCGCGAGCGCAGCACAACTTCGGACGGTACGGTGTGTGGTGAGAATCAACGGGCGCATGCAGGTCAAACGGTTCATCCTCCACGCTCCTTGGCCGGGGCGCTTACCCCGACGACGTTGGGTTCGCCGGTGATCTCGACCGCCACCACCGTGGCAACAGGGTCAGGCAGTTGGTCTGGCAACGCGATGGTCTTGTCCGCCACCTTCAACGCCGCGTTGCGATCGGCGAGCAGATAAGCCCTGGTGATCGTGTTGGCGATGGGTAACGCGATGTGGCCGTCGGCCGGCCGGGCAAAAATGTGCAGGAAAAGCTTGCCGGGCTTCTGGGTGCAGCGACCGTCGAACGGCAGCTTCGCGAAGGGGCTGGCGTGTGTGCCATAGATCGCCTCCCCGTTGACCTTCAGCCATGCGCCCATCTGCTTCAGCCGCTCGACGCTCGCCGGCGGGATTTCGCCGTCGGCGGTGGGACCGACATTGAGCAGGTAGTTGCCGCCCTTGCTGGCGATGTCCACCAGCATCCGGATGAGGCTCTCGGTGGATTTCCAGTTTTGGTCGTGCAACCGGAAGCCCCAGGTGCCATTCATCGTCATGCAGGTTTCCCAGTCGCGGCCCGGGATGCCGGTGGCGGGGATCTCCTGCTCGGGCGTCTCGGTGTCGCCGGCGAACCCGCCCCCCAGCCGGTCGTTGTGGATGATGCCGGGCTGGAGCCGAAGCAGCGCCGCGAGCGGCTCGGCCCGCTGCCGGTTCATGGCGTAGGGGGTGTCCCACCACAGCACCGCCGGGATGCCGGGGCCATACTTGGTCAGGATCTCCCGCACCTGCGGCACGGCGATCTTCCGGATGTATTCATCCATGTCACCCTTCTGCGCAGGGTCCCAGTTGTTGCCGTCGCCACCCTTATGATTCCAGTCCTGGTCCTGGGAGTAATAGAATCCGAGTTTGATGCCATGTTTGCGGCAGGCGGCGGCCAGCGGCGCGAGCAGGTCCTTCTTGTAAGGCGTGCGCGCAATGTCCCAATCGGTCACCGCCGAGTCGAACAAGGCGAACCCATCGTGGTGCTTGGAGGTGATGACGATGTACTTCATCCCCGCCTCCTTGGCCAGCCGCACCCAGGCGTCGGGATCGTATTTCGCCGGGTTGAACTGTTGGGCATACCGCTGGTAGACCTGGCAGGGGATCTTGCCGCGGTTCATGATCCACTCGCCGGCGAAATTGATATCTTTGCCCTCATAAACGCCGGCGGGCACGGCATACACGCCCCAATGGATGAACATCCCGAATTTCGCCGCACGCCACCACTGCATGCGCGCGCCGCGCTGCGCGGGCGTCTCGTGGGCATAAGGGTCCGGATTCGCCGGCGCTGCGGCGCGCGCCATCGGCACGCTGACCAAGAGGATCAGGACGGTAACGAGAATTCGGCAAAGCAAACGCTTCATATGGCCTCCTAATGAAATGATCCCGACCCAGCCCCCCCGGGGTGCCCCTCCAGCCCAGGCCAAGCCGGGCCTTCACGCCTCGCTTCACTTGACGCGGATCCGCGCCAGCTCCGCCGGATTGACGTTCCAGCCTTCAATCTGGACGGCCACTTCGTCGCCGACGACGCTCTTCGCGTTGAATTCGAGCGTCACTTGCTTCGACTCGCCGCGGAGCAAGGCAAAGTA
>JAPLSZ010000296.1:15163-27845 GCA_026398385.1 Kiritimatiellota bacterium
ACCAGCTTGATCCGGGTCGCCAGGGCGACGCCCTGGTCGCCGTTGCGCAGCTCCACGGCGACCTTGCGGACGTCGCCCTCCCGGATCTGGCTGACCGTCGCCGGCACGCCGATCCGGGGCATGTGATTGAGGCTTTCATACTCCCCCGATGAACGGCTCTGCCAGTAGAAGTTGTCGGACAGCACTCGTCCGTCGCGGTCCTTGAGTATGAGTTTGATGAAGTAGCACTTCGACAAGTCGTCCTTCGACCGACTCTTCTCGGAATCCGCCTCGACCAGCGCGAAGCATTTGGTCGCCGTGTTGGCCGGGCAGTCCACCACGCCAGACCGCTTGGCATACTCGCGGCCGTCCATCTGGTAGATGCGGGCTTCGGCGGTCACTCCGTCGAGCGCCTTGAGGGTATTGTTAATCACCTTCACCTCGCCGGACAGGATGCTCCACTGGATGTGGACCGGCTCGCAGGCCTTCTTGCAGCCGAAGTAGCCCCCGGTGGGTTCGAGGTAGTAGTCGTAGATCCCGAAGGTCAGGCAGGGCCAGACCGGGTTGCTCATCCAGATCTTCACGCCGGTGCAATCGTTCCACAACTTGTCGTTCCATGCCTCGAAGATCGCCTTGGCCCATTCCATGCTCACCAACTGCGCCTTGCGGCAGAAGTCCTCGATGCTGTTGTACGCGCCGAAGCGGGCGATCGCCCGCTCGGTATCGCCGCACCAGCCCGCGTTGCCGCCGGCGTTGACCCATTCGTGGGCGCCCCAGCCGGGCTGGGTGATCGGCCACAAATGGCGGCGCGGCATCATGCGCCGGATGCTCTCGACGACCGGCAAGGCCTTCAGCCCGATCTCGGATTTGAAGCCCTTGGCCGAGCCGAAGAAGTATTGCGGTCCGCAGTAGGTGTAGGGGCCGTTGCCATCCATGTAGGGCTGCAGAATCGAGTTGGGGATGAACCAGCGTGTCCCATCCAGCTTCTCGACCGCCTCCTTCATACCGGGCTCCATGGAACCATGGGGGCCGTGTTCGTTGGCCCCGCACCAGAGCGCCACGCTGGCGTGGTTGCGGAACCGCCGCACCCGGTCGCGGGCGTTCTCCACCACCATTTCTGGATGGAGCACCGCGTGTTCGTGGTTGGCCCCGAAATCGTCCCAGATCATCAGGCCGTATTCGTCGCAGAGCTCGTAGAAGTCCGGCTTGGTGATCAGGCCCAGGGTGCTGCGGAGCATGGTGAAGTTCATGTCCTTCTCCATCCGCAGCCGCGCCCGGAAATCCTCGCGGGTCAGGCGCAGCATGCCCTCGTCCATGCACCAGTTGGCCCCCTTGCACATGATCTTCTGCCCGTTGCAGAAAATGGTCAACGGCTTCGCCAAGTGGTAGCTCCACTTGCGAATCCCCACCCGTGCGATCTTCGTGTCTGAGACCGCGCCGTTCGCGGCTTCGAAGCGGATGGTGAAGTCGTACAGATTCTGCGCGCCATACCCGTTGGGCCACCACAATTTCGGGTTGCGGAACGAGAGCGACGGCTGCTCGGTCTTGTCGATGGTCACGGTGATCGTCTGCTGGGCGCCGATCGTCACCTTCTTGGCGAAGGCCGCGTCGCCGATCGTGCCGCGCAACGTGCCTTTGATTTCGCGGTCCGCGCTGTTGCGCAGCTCGGTCTTGACCGTCAGGTCCGCGCGCGAGGTGTCCGGCAGCGGCAGGTCGGTGATCACGTAGGGATCGAGGATGTCCACGTCGCCGCTCGTGCTGAGGAAGGTTTTCTGCCAGATGCCCAGGTTGCGATCGCGCATGCAGGGCATCCAGTCCCAGCCGGCGGCCACCAGGAAGGTCGGCGCATTGCCGATGGCTGACTCGGCGGTCCAAACCTTGTCGAGGCGCTTGTCAAACGGCTCGCGCACGATGGGGATCGTGTGGATGAGCACGGCGAGGGTGTTCTTGCCGCTGACGACCTTGTCGGTGATGTCAAAGCGGCCGCGAATGAAGGCACCGGCCATCTTGCCCACTTCCTTGCCGTTGAGGTAGATGTCGGCCTGGTAGTTGATGCCGTCGAAATTCAACCAGATCCGCTGGCCGCGGTAACTTTCCGGAATTTCCAATTCGGTCCGGTACCACCAACTCGTGCGGCAGAACCAGTCGGAGATCATCGAGTTCTGATCGGCATACCATGGATCGGGGATGGCGCCGATCTCGTAGTAGGAGCGCAGGATGGTGCCAGGCACGGTGGCCGCCAGCCATTGGCTGTCGTCGTAGCCGGTGGTCGCAATCTTCGCCGCGTCGTCGGTCACGTATTTCTGGCTGTAAAGTTTCCAGCCGCCGCACAGGTTCCAGGTGCCGTCCTTGGCCGGTGGCGGCAGCGGGGCGGGCTTGATCACCGGCCCGCCGGTGCCCCACACCTCGAATTCTGTCAGGCCCATGCCTTCCGGCAGGCCTTGGTCCTGCTCCCCGCACGCCATTCGGACGTAGCGGCCCTTGACCGGGGTGTTGAGCTTGAGTTCCTCGGTGCCGCCCTTGCTGTTGTCCGTGCCCTGGACATCCTTCCATTCCTCAACGAACCCGGTTTCCGGCGACGGCGCGGTGCTCGAGACCGTGATTCGGTGCTTTTTCGGGTACAGCGCCTCCCATTTGAGCACGATCTTGTGGATGGTGCACTCGGCGCCCAGGTCCACATAGATCCACGGCTGTTCATCACCTTTGCGATGTCCTCCCAGGCTCCGCCACCGCGTGTCGAGGTGCCCGTCGGTGGCCATGTGGCCGGTGTTGATGTAATCGGCCGCGCTGGCGGTGTAGGCCGCGCGGTTCAACGCCAGGTTGCGGACGGGGTCTTCCGCCCGGGCGACGAGGGCCCCGGCCGTCAGCAAACAGAACATCAGCACGAGCGCGGCTTGGCATGGTTTCATGATCTTTCTCCTCGTAGACGTGTGTTGTTTGGCGCCTTCACCTGGCGAAGGTCATCTTCCATTCCACGGCCTTCGTGGCCGACGGAACGAACCGCATCGTAGCCGTTTCCGCCTGCTGGGCAAGCTCGGCCTTTTCGCCGCCGACCGCGGCGGTCTTGAGCTGGAAACCGGCCGGCAGATGGACCGTCAGCACGTACGGATCGCCGACGACCACCGCGCTCTGGCCGGAGAGGGTCTGGCTGCCGGCGTCCCAGCGTTCGTCCAGCAGATCAACGCCGCCCTGCGAAATGTGCCGCGTGGTTGAGAGCACCCAGGGATGTTCCCGGGCCTCGCGGATGGCAAAGACCTGAAGCCCGTTGTCGGGTCCTTGCGCAGGCGCGGTGAACGAACCTTTGGACTTGCCCAGGAAGGTCTGCGTCCAGAACTCGAACACCAGGTCCGCGCGGTCGGCCTCGAGGCCGAGGTCGGCGAACTCGATTTCCCGTGCCGGCGCGCCCCGCATTTCGCGGCGGTCACGGTCCGTGCCTTCTCCCCATTGGAAACGCGCCAGCACCGACCAGTGCTCGAAGGGCCGGTCGATTTCCTGCAGCCACCACGTGGCTTCGCCCCCCCACTGCTGGCAGTAATCCCTGAAGGATTTCTCGAACGACCATGCCGGCCCGCGGGGGGTGTAGTCGTACAACTGTCCCGGAACGGTGAAGAGTACCGGCGAACTGCGCTTGACGCCCTCCAGGTTCCTGGCGTCCTTGTACACCCCGGCCTTGTCGCTGAGCAGGAGCACGCCCCCGGCCATGGAAATCACGCACGGGCGGATGATGGTTTCCGGCGGCGCGCCGTCAACGGCGAAGGTCTTCATCGCGCCGGGCCCCGCCTTCCCCCCCGGCAGGATGTCGCAGTGGTCGGGATCGTTGCGCCAGACCACGCCTTCCCAGGAATTGAAGCCCTGGAACGACGCGGCCCTGAACCCGTCCGTCGCCAGCCGGCAGCCGTCGGCGACTCCGATCTGCTCGGGCAACACACCCCAGCAGGTCAGGATATAGACGTCGCGGCCCAGCTCGTTGCGCGCGGCCTGATAGAACCTGCGCAGGGCTTCGCCCGGCGTCGTCTCCCGGCCCTTGAGATAGCCGGTGGACTTGCGATAACCCCAGTCGCCAAGGTCCCCAGCCCCGTCGATCTTTACGTAGGTGAACCCGAGTTTTGAAAGGCCGCGGTAGGTCGGCCGCACCATCGCGTCCAGCGCCTCCTCGTTGGTCGGGTCCAAGGCATACCACCAGGCCCCGGTCCACGGATTCGGGAATCGCCTGGCCTTGCCGTCCGGTTCGCGGACAAACCACGCCGGATGCTGCTTCACCGCCTCACGCACCACCGGGTCTTTTTCATAGAACAGACAGAAGACCCAGACGCCCGGTTCCATACCTGCCGAGCGGGTCTTCCTGACGAAGTATTCGGCCCCGCCGGGAAACTTTCCGTTCCAGTTCAGGAATCCCTGCGGAGGGCCTCCGCCGGATTCGTAGCAGGCGTCAACTTGCAGGTAGCGATATCCAAAATCGGGCAAATGCTGCGCCGCGAACACCTCCGCGATCTCATCAAGCGCCTGCTGGTTGAACCCATCCCGATAGGCCCACCAACTGCAGAAGCCTGTGACCGAGCTCTTCCACATCGGATAGGTCCACGGCTCGAACCAGCCGAGGCCCTTGTGCTTCTGGTAGAACCGGGGCCGGAACACCAACTCCAGGCTGGCGCCTTGGCTTTCCCAGGTAAAGGTCGTCCGCTCCTTGTCCGCCGGCTTCGGCTGGATGCGCGTCGCGCCGTCGGCGGGACCGCTCAGCACCCAGTCCCAGCGGCGGTCATAAACGGCGTTATTGCGCAGGCTGCGGCTCGGGCCGGCGCTGTTGCGCACCAGCGGGAAACGCTGTTGCGCGGCGCTTTCTGTTTCCGCGGGGAAGGCCTCCGCGCTGCCGCTGACGGTGCCGCGCAAGACCAGTTTCACGCCCTGCTTGGGCCCGGCCAGCGTAAACTTCAGGCGTTGCCCGACTTTTTCCTTTTCGTCGCGGGCTTCGGCCGGTTCGAGCTTGAAGGCCGTCCCGGCCACCACCCGTCCGGCGGCATCCTCGACGCGGACCACGGCGTCGAGGATCACCTTGTCGTGGTAGCGGAGGGTGATCTTCCCCGTTGCGGCATCCCACGCCACGGTGGCCGGGGCGTTGGATGGCGCTTCAACGGGCTTCTGGGCGAGGGCCCCCGGAGCAAGGACCAGCATGGTCATGGCCGTCAGGAGCGACATCGGCTTGAGCAATGTTCCAGGTGTCATGGGCGTGTTTCCGTTGTTATCATTGATTCTTTGCGGACCGTTATGGTTCTTCGATGATGATGCGAAAGCCGACATCATAGACCTTTTGCCAAGGCTGGTAAGCCAGGGTCGCATCAGGCGTGGCGCGCTGCGGACGAACGTACCAGGAACCACCCCGCGCGAGGCGCCGCACACCATCGGCCGCGACGTCGGAAGTCCACTCCCACACGTTGCCGCTCATGTCATACAGACCCCAGGCATTGGCCGGGTAACTCCCCACGGGAGCGGATACCCAGTGACCGTCGTTCACCTTGGTCACGGCCGGCCGCCACTCCGGCACCGAATCGGAGCGGTGCCCCACGGGCCGCCGCAGATTCACATCGGCGAGATTCGCGAGACGCGAGAAATCCGTCGCTATTTCGCCGTAGGCCAGCGGTGTGGCCGCGCCGGCGCGGCAGGCATACTCCCATGCGTCGCCGTCGGGCAACCGGACCGTTCGGCCGGAGCGCGCCGACAGCCACCGGCAGAACGCCTGGGCCTCGTCCCACGAGACGTGACACACAGGCTGCTGGGCGCCGCTCAGCGGATGGCCGCGCTGCGCTACACTGAACTGGAGGAAATCGCCGTGCTCAATGCGGCTGTCATGGCGGGGATCGAACCGCGCGTATTGCGCGTTGCTGATTTCGCAGGCGCTCATCCAGAACGTCCGCGGAATCTGCACCACGCGCGCGGACGAAGCGCCGCCGGCCACAAAGCGGCCGGCCGGGATGCGTATCAAGGTCAGGTTGACGTCACCTCCCAGATCCAGTTTCATGCTGGTGGCACCCTCGTTCTGCTGACGACGCTTGGCCTCGGCCGCATCGAACGGCCAGCCAGCGCAGCGTGGCGGTGCGGCGACCTCCTGCTTCGGTTCGGCCGGGCGCGGTTCGGGCTTCCAGTCGGGCGCGGGATACACCGCGTCGGTGTCGTCATCGGTGCCGGAGTAGCGCAGCGTCAGTTCGCGGCGGCGTTCGCGCTGTTGGCCCATCCGCTTCGCACCTGCTGCGGCATCCACACTCTGCGTCACCATTTCCTCCCAGGTGCCCCAAGCCGGTGTGTTCAGATCGATCCAGGTGATCAAGCGATCCCACGACTCCGCGTCCAGCCGCACGCCGTGATGCCCGGCTTCCAGCACTTGCACCAATTCGGTCGTCGAGGCGTGAAACTCATACGGCAGCAACAGGCGCATGTCGTTTTCCGCAGTCGGATTCCGCACGTAGGACTTGAGCGCAACGTACGCCGGCGGGAACTTCACCTCGCGCTCGCCGGCAAACACCAGCGGCCCGCGCTTGAAATCAGGAATGCTTTTCCCATCGGCGCGGGTTTCCCCGTTGTGACAGACGATGCAATGGCGATCCAGCACCGGTTGCACCTCGCGGTCAAAATGGAACCCGCGCAGCGGCCCATAGAACGGCGTGACCTGCGCCGGTTCCTTGCGCATGGCCAGACCCTTGGCTTGATTGACGGGGGCGCTGCTCTGCTGCTCGTGGCAACCGACGCACGATTGCAGCTCGCCCGGCATGGCCGTGGTCCAGCTGCGCATCAGCGCCACGGCCCGCCCCTGCTCATCCAACGGTTGCAGGGAAATGGGCATATTCGCCGGCACCTCGAAGTGGGCCGAGCCATCCGCTTCCACCGGCACCGTGCCGATGATGCGCTTGATGTCCCACGGTCCGTCGAGGCCCACCCGGTCCACCTGTCCGCCGATGCCCTGGTAGGAAAAATTGTACGTGAACAGGCGGAGCTGCTTGATCGTGCCGCGCGGCACGCCGCGAAGCCCCGGCCCCTGGTAAATATCCACGATCTGCATTCGCGCGTTTCTGGCACCTTCCTTGGTCGCATCCGGAATCACCGGCGGACGCGCCACGGGCCGCAAAGGAATCGGCTCCAGCAGCGCGGAGCCCGGCTCCGCCTTGATGAGCACCAGGTTGTCGAACACATCGACCAGATAGATCCCCCACGGCGCGCCGGCCGACGGCTGGCACGCGGTGATGATGTATTTGTCGCTGAGCGGCGCCGGATGCAGGAACTTGGGCCAGGAGTTGTCCACCAGGTTGTCCAGGATGATGGGTGCGACCTGCTTGCCGTAGCCCGGAATTCGCTGCACGACCCCATCGGCCTCGAAGCGCCCTTGCGCGGGATCAATGATCACCAGTTCCCCCATGCGCGGCACGCCGTGATGGCCACCGACGATGCCCACCACCTTGTTCGGCGATCCGGGCATGGGCTTGGCGTAGAAAAACGCGTTCGGCCAATACGAGCCGCTGCCGTAATACTCCCGCTGGTTGGTCCCGTCCGGGTTCATCGTGAACAGAATCCGCGCCACGAAATGCGGCAGGTCGGCGTATTCCCAGCGCAGATACAGCAAGCGCCCGTCCGGCATGACCGTCGGACACCAGTTGTGCTCCTGGTCGAACGTGAGCCGGCGGATCCGGCCCGTGGCCGGCCAGTAGCGGTAGAGGTGCGCCACATGCGAACTGCCGCGCACGCAGGGCACACCGATGAACGGCGCGGTGGACGTGAAAATGATGCTGTCGTCGGGCAGGTAGCAGGACGTGTAGTTGTCCACGTCCGCGTCAGGAATGAGCGGCAGTTGGCGCGGGCGGCCACCGGCGGCGCTCATCTCGAACACGCCCCAGCGGCCGTTGGGGCCGATGGATGAAAACATGAACCGCGTGGCGTCGAAATGCAGCGACAGGTCGCCGACGAAACGTTTGCCCTCCGGCTGATAGAACGGTTCCAGCACCGGACTCCCGCGCAAGCCGCGCAGGATCACAAGCTCGTTCTCAAGGCCCTGGCGCGGGAGGGTACTGTTGCTTTCCCAGTTCTGCGGCAGGGCCAGTTGGCCGGCGGCACGCTTGACCAGCAACAGGCGGTCGAAATCCAACAAAGGATTCGCCCGCAGCGCCTCGTTCCGCACCGCCGCCAGTTCCGCGGTTAGCGCAACCAGTTGCGCCGGTGCCGCGCTCGTGGCCCGCAGTTCCAGGGCCTCGACCTGCTTGAGCCATTCCGCTCCGCGCGGGTAGCGGTCCGGAAAACTCCGACTGAGATCCTGGATCGCCGCGCGCACCGCCCGCACCCCCGGCAAAGCATCTCCGCGTTCGGGAACCGCCGCCTGCGCCAGCGTTGATCCCAAGAAAGCGACACCGAGCCAAAACAGCCGCGCGGGCCTTGTGTGTGCAGCCATATCCATTGGTCGTGAGCTCCCCGCCACTGACGTCAAAGCACCTGGAATTTCGCGCGTTTACTTTCGATAGGTTTTCGCTTTTCGTCGGAACGAAAGGTTCGCTCCGCAGGCGGGAGCGTGTTGTGATACACGGCAAGCCCGGTTAGCCGCTGGCTTCGTCGGCTTTCAGAAGCCCACGGCGGCGGTTCGGCCGGGTTTGAGTTTCAACTCCTTCACGACCTTTGTCCCACCGACACTCTTCACCGTGGCAGCGACAAGCTTGCCAGCTTTCCACTCCATGCCCACCTCGAAGCCGCCGCGGGCGCGCAGGCCGGTAACCGATCCGGACGGCCATGTGGACGGCAGGGCCGGAAGCAATTGAATCGTCCCGGTATGGGACTGAAGAAACATCTCGCACATGCCGGCGACAATACCGAAGTTGCCGTCGATCTGGAATGGCGGATGGGTCGCAAACATGTTGGGATGCAGGTTGTACTGGAAAAGGCCGTCAATCATATGACTGGCCTTCTCGCCGTTACCCAGCCTGGCCCAGATGGCACAGCGCCAGGGCCATGTCCATGAGCGCCGGGCATCACCGTTTTCGCCACGCGCCTCCAGAGACACCGCGGCCGCTTTGGCAAGCTCCGGCGTGAATTCCGGAGAAATCTGTCGCCCCGGATAGACGGCAAAAAGATGTGACGTATGCCGGTGATCATCCTTGGGATTATCACGATCCGCCATCCACTCCTGCAGCTGCCCCCACTTGCCGATCTTCGGAACAACCAGACGTTTGTGCATATCCGCAAGACGCGCGCGGAATTCCTGGTCAACACCAAGTGCCGCCGTAGCTTCCATGGTGTTTTTGAAGAGGTCCCAGACGATCTCCTGATCGAAGCTGACACCCTCTTCGCGCGGGCCATGCTCCGGCGACCAGCCGTCCGGAACGACCAGCCGGCCATCAGGCATTTTCTTGAGGCGGTCCTCCCAGAAATTACAGACCTGTTTCATGAATGGATAGGCGGTCTTGCGCAGGTATTCCTGGTCCTGCGTAAAGGCGTAATGCTCCCAGAAGTGTTGGGCGATCCAGGCGCTGCCGACCATGTTCCACTCCCACCCGCAGCCGCCGAAGATGTTGTTGACGGTCTGCGCCGTGAAGCCGCGCACCTCGCCGAAACGAACGAGGGTGGCCTTGCGCCACAAGGGGACCGCCGCCGTGCAGAGATCGAACAAGGGCAGATGGCATTCGCCCAGGTTGGCCGGCTCCGCCAGCCAGTAGTTCATCTGGACGTTGATGTTGTTGTGATAATCGCAATGCCAGGCCGGCTCATTGCTGTCGTTCCAAACGCCCTGCAAATTGGCCGGCAAGTCGCCCGGACGCGAAGAGGCGATCAACAGGTACCGCCCATGCTGGAACAGCAGCTCCGTGAGGTCCGGGTCCGCCAGGCCCTTGCGCCGCGCCTCGATGCGTCGGTCGATCGGCAGCGCCGCCTGCGCGGGGTCGGTCCGGCCAAGATCCATTTCGACCCGGTTGAACAGCGACTGATGATCGGCCACGTGTTGCTGCAAGAGGCGGGCGTAGTCGCCGGGTGACACCGCGTCGATCCGTTTACTCACGCGCTGGTGCGGATGCGCGCCTTTCCAGCCCTGCGCCGCATCCATCACGTAGTCGGTGTCGGCGGCGAGCACCAGCACGAGGGCGTCGCAGTTCTTGAACAGCAAGGCGCCGTCTTTGGACGTCACCTCGCCACCCTCGGCAAGGACCCGCAGCTGCGCTTCATATTGCTGCCCGTTGCCCAGGGCGCCAGATGCCGTCAGCCGCGTTCCGTCGGCAACGGTTTGCGCCTTATGCGCGTCCTCGAGGACAATGCCGCCCGAATAGCGTCCCGGCGCCTCCGCGGTCAGGCGCATGACGATGACCTGGGCCGGATGGCTGCAGAAGGTCTCGCGGGTGAACCGGACGCCCCCCCGGCTGTACGACACGGTATGGACGGCGCGCGCCAGGTCAAGCTCACGCCGGTAACCGGTCGTCTCGCCCTGGCCTTCGAGGGAAAGGTGGACATTCCCGAAGTTCTGGTAGAACCCCATCCCCTTGGCCAGGTAGGAGTCGTCCTTACCGTTTTTTGGCCCTTTGCCGACCATGTTCTCGTCGCCCGTCCACAGGCTGTCCACGTTGAACTGCAGGCGCTCCTTCTCGACGCCCCCGAAGACCATGCAGCCCATCGCGCCGTTGCCCAGCGGCAGCGCCTGGCTCTCCCAGTTGCCGGCCGGCCGCGCATACCACAACGTGCGGTCCGGGCGGGTTGCCGCCGCAGCGGGCGGGTCGCCGGCGGCCACGCCGTGACACGCGCAACCCAGCAACGTAATGAGGCCGGATAGTTTTATCGCTGTTCTTTTTGCACGAGATGCTTTTCGCATGGCAGTGAACTCCTTATTTCACAATTTCAAGACGCCGCAAGCCCCCATTCCTTCCTTACCGCACTAAACGCTTCGACCGCAAAGTTCAGGTTGTCCATAAGGATTCACCGCGCAAACGTTAGCGACCACTCCACGGCCTTCGTTGCCGAAGGAACGATCCGGACCGCGGCAGTTTCCTGCTGGTTTGCGATCTCAGCTTTCTCGCCGCTGAGGTCTGCGCCTTTCAGCTTGAAACCCGCCGGCAGATGTACCGTGAGCACGTACGGGTCGCCGACGACCACGGCGCTCTTGCCCGAAAGGGCCTGGCGGCCGGCGTCCCAGCGTTCGTCCAGCAAATCGACGCCGCCCTGCGAGAGAGCCCTTGGACTTGCCCAGGAAGGCCTGCGTCCAGAACTCGAACACCAGGTACTCGCGGTCTTCGGCCAGACCCAGGTCGGCGAACTTCACTTCCTGCTCCGGCGTACCCTTCCCGCCCCAGTCAAACCGCGCCAGTACCGACCAGTGGTCAAAGGAGCGGTCGATTTCCTGCAGCCACCAGGCGCCGTTGCCGCCACCGTCGTAGAACTGTCCCGGGACCGTGAAGAGCACCGGCGAACTCCGCTTCATGCCCTCGAGATTGGCATCGTCCTTGTAGATTTCCGCCTTGTCGCTGACCAGCAGCATGCTCCCAGCCATCGCCACCACGGCCGGGCGCAAGATCGTGTCGGTGAACGCCGCGGCCGCGCCGAAGGTCTTCATCGTCGTTCGCGCTTCCTTCCGCTCGGGCAGGATGTCGCAATGGTCGGGGTCGCCGCGCCACACCACGCCGTTGAGCGAACTGTTCCCCAGCAGGGTGTTCCATTGGAACCCGTCGCTGCCCAGGCGGCAACCGTCGGCCAACCCGATCGAGGCGTGGCCCGGACCCACGCCCCAGCAGGTGAGGATAAAGATGTTCGCTCCGAGTTCCGCCCGGGCCACCCGGTCCCACGCGCGCAGCGATTGTTCAGGCGTTGAACCGCTCCGCTTGAAATGATCAGCGGCCGGTTTTTCCCGGTCGGAGTACATCATATCGCCCGCGCCATCGATCTTCACATAGTCCCACGCCTGCCGCTTGAGTTCGCGGAAGAGCGGGCGGACCAGGGCGTCCAGCGCCGCCTGGTTGCCGGTGTTCAGAGTCCAGATGCCGTAGCCGCCCTGGTAGATCGAACCGTCCGCTTTGGTCACGAACCAATCCGGGTGCTGCTTGCCGATGCCCGGCAGGTCACGATCCACGTAGGACCGATACACGCGATGGACCCAGATGCCGGGGTTCATGCCGCCGGAGCGGATTTTGTTGATCGCGTTCGTCGCGCCGCCGGGAAATTTCTTCTGGTCCCATTCCAGGAAGGACCGCGGCCCCCCGCCGCCGCCGCAGTAGCCGGCGTCGAGCTGGAGATACTTGTAGCCAAAGTCGGGGAGTTTCTTGCCGGCGAACACGTCCACCACCGCGTCCACGACCTTTTGACTGATGCCATCCCGGTAGGACCACCAGGAGCAGTAGCCGGCGACCGATTCCTTCCACACCTGATAGGTCCAAGGCTCGAAGAACGTGAGACCGCGGTGCTTTTGATAAAAGCGCGGCCGGAAGACCAACTCGAGGCTGGCGCCGCGGCTCTCCCACGTGAAGGGGATCTCCTGTTTGCGCGTCGCATTCGGTTGGATGCGCGTCGCCCCGTCGCCCGGGCCGATCAGGACCCAGTCCCAATGGCGGTCATAAACGGCGTTGTTGCGCAGGCTGCGGCTCAGGCCCACACTGGTGCGGACCAGCGGAAAGCGTTTCTGGGCCGCGCCGTCGGTTTCGGCGGGAAAGGCTTCGTCGCTGCCGGTGACGATACCGCGCAGGACCAGGCTCACGCCTTCCTGCGG
>JAPLSZ010000373.1 GCA_026398385.1 Kiritimatiellota bacterium
GGCCATCAGGCCGCCCATCAGGCGGATTGTGAATGAATGCGTGGCGTTCATGAATAATCCGGGCTCAGCGGGCCGGTTGCTGCTGGGTCAGGCAGTGGATGGCGCCGCAGCCGGCCACCAGGTCCACCGCGTGGATGCCGACCACCTGGCGGCCGGGAAACAGCTCGGCGAGCAGGCCCAACGCGACGCGATCCTGGGGATCGTTGAACGTGGGCACCAATACCGCCGCGTTGCCGATATAGAAGTTGGCGTAGCTGGCCGGCAGGCGCGCGCCGCGATACAGCAACGGCTCCGGCAGCGGCAGCGGAATGATCTCGAGGCGCGAACCGTTTTCGAGCCGCAGGCCCTCCAACCGCTCGCGGTTTTCGCCCATGATTTTGTAATTCGGGTCGCGCCGGAATTTCTCCTGGCACAGCACCACGGCGCCGGGCGCGACGAAGCGGCAGATGTCGTCCACGTGGCCATGCGTGTCGTCGCGGCCGGCAATCCCGCGGCGGAGCCACAAGATCTGGCTGACGCCGAGCGCGTCGCGCAGCACCTGCTCCAGCTCCGCTTTGCCGAGGCCCGGATTGCGCGCCTGGACCACCGGGTCCAGTAAACATTCCTCGGTCGTCAGCAGCGAGCCGCGGCCGTTGACGTCAATGGCGCCGCCCTCCAGCACGATGGGCCGGTCGCCAAACCGGGCGTGAAACAAGGGGATGCGAAACTTCCTAGCGATGCGTTCCGGCACGGCGTTGTCCTGCTGCCAGTTGCGATACCGCGCCCAACCGTTGAAACGGAAGCGGGCGATGGCCACCTCGGGCCGCGCGCCGCCTTTGCGCACAAACAGCGGGCCGTAGTCGCGAATCCAACTGCGATCGCTCGGGCACGGGAGCAGCTCGACATGGCGCGCCGCCACGCCGGCCGCCTCCAAAACGCGGCGGGCCTGCGCCGCCACGGCCGGCGAGGCCACGCAGATCCGCACCAGCTCGCTCCCCGCCAGCTTCCGGACCATCTCGGCAAACACCCAGGGGATCAGCGCGAGCTTGCCCGGCCAGTCCTTGGTATAGTGCGGCCAGCTCAGCCAGGTGGCCTCATGGGTCTCCCATTCCGCCGGCATGCGATAGCCCAACGCGGCGGGCGCTGGGCGCTTTGTTTTCTTCATGATTTTTCCCCGTCAGATCTGAAAATTCCACCCACTCCCGGCGCCTGCATCCCGCCGTCCGCTACTCCAAAAAACGCTGCGCCAGGCCCTGGTATGCATCAATGCGGCGGTCGCGCAGAAACGGCCAATGGCGGCGGACCTCCTCCACCCGCGCGCCGTTGACTTCGGCCAGCAGCACTTCCTCCCGGTCCGCCGCGGCCTCGGCCAGCACGACGCCCTGCGGGTCGCAGACGAACGACGAGCCCCAGAATTCCAATCCCGCGCCGCCGGCGGCGGGCTGCTCCAGCCCGACGCGATTGACCGCGGCCACATAGACGCCATTGGCGATCGCCTGGCCGCGCTGCACCGTTTGCCAGGCGGAACGTTGCGCCGCGCCGTTGGCCGCTTTCTCCGCCGGGTGCCAGCCGATGGCGGTGGGATAGAAAATCAATTGCGCGCCCTGCAGCGCCGCCAACCGCGCGGCTTCCGGGAACCATTGGTCCCAGCAGATCAAGACCGCCAGCCGGCCCACGCGGGTGTCGAAAATCCGGAAGCCGAGATCGCCGGGCGCAAAGTAATATTTCTCGTAGTACCCGGGATCGTCCGGAATATGCATCTTGCGGTAGACGCCGAGCAGGGCCCCGTCGGCGTCCAGCACCGCGGCGCTGTTGTGATGGACGCCGGCGGCGCGGCGTTCGAAGAGCGGGGCCACCAGCACCACGCCCAGCCGCCGGGCGACGCCGCCCAGGACTTCGGTGGTGGGCCCGGGGATCGGCTCGGCGAGATCGAAGCACCGCGGGTCCTCCGCCTGGCAGAAATACGGCGAAAGGAACAGCTCCGGCAGGCAGATCACCCGCGCCCCCTGCCCCGCCGCCGCCTCGACGTGCGCCACGGCCCGCGCCAGGTTCGTGGCGCAATCCGCCGCCATGCGCATCTGGATCAGCCCCACCCTGCCTGTGTGCAGATTTTCCATAATCCCAACATCCCGCCCAAGCGCCCGTACGCGGCCGAGCATACATGACTCGACGCCGATCGCCAACCAGCGATTGCGCAAAATATGCTGGCGGCGATGCGGGCGGCCTTGCGGGATCGGCCGGGCGGCCGGCCGCCGCTGTTCCTGAAAATAGATGGCGGCAGCAATTTCCAGCATCATGCGGTCCGGGGCCTGCTCGCCGAGCGCGGCGTCATCCCGCTGGTGTCGCCGCGGCATTATCCGCCCTATAACGGCAGCATCGAGCGGGGCCATCAAGAGGTGCTGCGCCGCCTCGCCCTGCAGATCGGGAATATCACGGTCAGCGCGCGCGAACTGCGGTTGCAGTGCGAAGTCGCTGGAAACGAGGTTAATCACATGCGGCGGAGGAGCCTGGGAGACCGGACAGCCTGCTACACCATGGAGAAGTGTTACCCAGTTCTTACCGTTTTCGGTCTCATTAACTCATGGGCGCGACATATGGGGCATAGCTGCTGCCGCTATAGCGGAAGCCATGCGGCTGTACTACACCCAGAGCCCAGTCGGCAACCTCGTAATACCCAACCATGTTGCCCCCGTCACTCCCGGTCGTGCGTGTCAATTTCGTCCTGGGCGTGCATGTGCGCGGGGGCCTCCGGCTCCTGCATCACGCGGTAAATGCACCATACCGTCAGGCCGGTCACAAACCCGACCGAGAGCAGCATCACCATCCAGCCGCTGAGCGTCATGGACCGGCCTCCTTATGAAACGGGTGCATCTTCTGCCAGCGGCGGACCGCTTGGGCCGTGAGCATCAGGAAAAAGACAAACAGCAGCACCAGGAACCCCACGGAACCCGCCACGACCGGGTCGCTGCCGATCTTGCGCACATACTGCCCCGCCGTCTGGAAAAGCCAGAGCCCGAACACAATCAACAGGTACGCGGGCGACACATACTTGATGATGTACATGAAGAGCTTCGGAACGTGGATCCCGGCGCCGCGTTGAATCTCCTCAAAACCGCGCTCCATCCCCATGACCCAGCCGAACAGGATCACCTGGATCGTCGCCAACACATAGATGCAGACCGATCCGATCCAGAAGTCAAAGGTGTCCAGCGCCACCGCCCCCTTCGAGAAATACACGATAAACGCCGTCCCCACCGCCGTAATGAAACCCAGCAGCGCGACCGACGCGCGCCGGCCGAGTCCGAGGCCTTCCTCCAGCAACGCGATGGCCGGCTGGAGCATCGAGATCGAACTCGTCAGCGCCGCCAGGAACAGCAGGAAGAAGAACACCGCGCCGACAAATTGTCCGAGCGGCATCGCGTTGAAGATCATCGGCAGCGTCATGAACCCGAGGTTGAACGTCGAGCGCGTCGCCGCCACGACCCCCGCGGCGCCGAGGAACACGAACGCCGCCGGCACCGTGATGAGGCCGCCCAGCGCCACCTCGCAGAACTCGTTGCCGGCGCAGGCGGTCAACGAACTCAGCGCGATGTCGTCATTCGGTTTGAGGTAGCTGGCGTAGCAACTGATGATGCCGAAGCCGACCGACAGGGTAAAAAAGATCTGGCCCGCCGCCTCCAGCCACATCTGGGAGTTGGCCAACGCTTGCCAGACGGTCTGGCCGCCCCACCCCAGGTTCCACATGAAGCCCAGTCCGTTCGACAGGCTCTGCTCCGGCTTCGTCGCGTCCGGCGTCCCCAACGTCAACACGCGCACCAGTACGATCAACGCGCAGACCACCAGCGCCGGCATCGCCCACTTACAGAACAGCTCGATCCCCTTGCCCAGTCCCCGATAAATGATCGCGAAGTTCAGCAGAAAACAGAGCGCCAGCGCCGGCAACACCGAGTCCGACCACGAACCGGACGAGAGGTTGAACGCGCTGCCGTGTGCGCTGAGCCCGACGTAGCGGGCGAAGAACTCGGCGTACCTCGATGGGTCCGCGCCCAGCGCCATGGATCCCGTCGCGAACTTCCACGCGTAGCCGAGGCACCACGCCTCGATGTAGATGTAGTACATGTAGATCGCCACCGGAATCAGCAGACCCAGCACCCCGAAGTACGGTGCCAGCTTGCTGCGCCAGACCACGCGGAAGATGCCGGGCAACGAATTGTGGCCGTGCGCGCCGCCATGGCGCCCCATCGCCCACTCCGCCCACGCCATCGGCAGCCCCAGCAGGAACAGCGCGATGAAGTACGGCAGCATGAACGCCCCGCCCCCGTACTGCGCCGCCTTGCCGGGGAACCGCAGGAAATTGCCCAGCCCCACCGCACTGCCGGTCACGGCGAGGATGACACCAATTCGCGACCCCCAAGCTTCCTTCTTTGCAGGCAGGAAATCGCTTTGGCGCGAAGGCAGGGGACGCACCGTTTTTCGAGCCGCCGGGGTGCCGTAGATTTTCATGCAGTGATGATTACCTGGCGGATGGACCTGTCAAGCCCCTTATCTCGCTGAAGGACAGCGCGATCGCGCGGTCAGTGTGCCATGCCGGTCCGCATTGGCCAGACTAAAAACTCCTGGCGCGCCGTTGGCGCCCGGTCAGATGGCCGGGCCTGGACCATCCCCGGTACACCGCAACGTGCGTGCCGGCATCGAGCAGCACGATTTCCTTGGCCGTGAGGCGCAGGCTCCACACGCTGCGGTAATTGTAGGTCAGTCCACCCGTCCGCCGCCGTCGAAAGCGCGGGAGGGCAGGAAGCCGTGCCAGATGAGGGCGGCGTGTGCCAGTTGTCGGCATGTCTCGGCGGCGGGCGGACGGTACACCAGCCGGAAGCGCGTATTCCACTGGCCGATGCCCGTGAGCGTGCGCGGCGGCTCGCCCGCCTTGACCACAAACCAGGCGGGATCACCCAGGTCCACGCGGATGCGATGCGTCTCCCCGGGTTTCAGGACATGGACATCGGCGTCGGTGGGCTGCGGCGCGGCCCGGCCGGCGCCCGCCCAGATCCACGGATGGTCAGTCCACCAGCGCGTGTCCGGATCGAGCGTCAGCGCAACGCCGCCCGGCGGATCCACCACGGCCAGGTCCTGCAGCGACGCATTCTGCAGCAAGACGGTGACGGCCGTCACCCGGGTTTCCACCTGGCCCCGTTCGTTGCGGTTGGTGGCGGTTTCGGTTTGCAGACCGATGCCCAGCCGGCTCCAGCGATGCCCCTTGAGCACGGCCGTGCCCGAGCGGCCCAAGGCCACCTCCATCTCAAGCGGCAGTTGCACGGCGCCCTGGACGCGGGCCCGCTCGAGGTCGCGTCCCCGGCCCTGCTGGACAAAGTAGGCCTCGATGCCGTAGCGCACGCCCACCGCGTAGTTGTTCCGCTGCCGGGGATCCAGCCGGCCGCGGATGAACAGGCCGCTGTCCGGCTGGCGGTCGGACAGCGACACCAGCGACGCCAGGTCGCCATCCGGCCGGAGCGCCGCATAGACGCGGTGGCCGCCACGCAATGCCGGATCCGGTTTCGACGCCACCAGGGCATCGCGGAAGAGGTTGGTCGGAACACGGCTGATTTCGTAATCCAGCGTCACGTAATCGCCCCGGAAGGGATCCTGCGGGTCCACCGGCGCGGTGCGCAAGTACACGACGCGGCCGGTGCGGAGAATCAACTCCCGCTCGCCGGACATATAGACCAGCACCAGCAGTTGCAGCGCCGCCATACCGATGATCAACCATCCCCGCTTCATAAGTCATCCCTCAGCCGGCCGACTTTTGCCGCCGGTTCTTCGAATACAGGAAACCTTCGGCAAACAGCACTCCGCCGACGGCCAGAAAAATCAGGCCGCGCAGCCAGAGGCTCTCGAACAAATCGAAATAGCGGGCGATGCTCAACGCCACGAGCAGGATGGATCCGATCACCACCGGGCCCAGCCGGGACTGGCGGCAGCCGCGCAGCAGCAGGGACGCGGTCAGTCCGAGGAAAACCAGGTTGCAGGGGCCGGACAGCGTCCAGCCGGCGAACAGGTCCGGGGCCAGGACGCCGCCGACAGCCAGCAGGACCAGCAGGGGCACGGTGTAGATCTCGAAGCCGGGCTCGGCGGCCTCCACCCCGCGGCGCTGCACGACGCGCTCGAAAAAGACCCGCGCCCAGGCGAGCCCGGTGAGCGCCAACTGGCCGATCCAAAAGGCCAGCACCGACGCCGACAGGCCGGCGGTCTCCCGCAGCATATGGCGGGCGATGGCGGGGAAGCAGAGAATGTACAGCGCCAGGTAGAAGCTGCCCCAGCCGTAGAGCCCGAACAGGCGCCAGGCGCCCGGGAACCCGCCGCGCGACCGCACCAGGAAACGCAGTGCGATCCAGATCGCCCCGAGGTTCAGCACCGTGGAAAAGATCAGCCAGGGGTGGCGGTCAAGGCCCGGCAGCACAAAGACTGTGGTCAGCATGAACGCGGGGATCAGCGCGGCCAGCAGGACGGACGACCGGCGCCACCAGGCCAGCGGCCCCAGCACGGCGGCGAGCGCCAGCGGGGCAAAATACCGGGGCGCCTCGAATCCGAAGCGCTCCATGCCGCACCAGATGCTCAGCAACACGGTCGCCAGCAGGGCCTGCGGGATGGACGGCATGGCCAGGGCCAGGGCCGCGGCGCCGAGGCCCCAGACCAGAAAGGCGGTCGGATAATGTTCCTCGATGTGGTAGATCTGCGCCACCAGCCAGAGGCCCGCGCCGAACAGCATGGTGCCCAGCAGGCACAGCCCCTCGCCGAGGTTGCGCTGGGGCGTGGCGAGAAACAGGCGCAAGCCCGCGCCGTGCAGTCCCCCCAGCGCACCGAAGACCATCGCCAGCTTGGCGGCTTTGGGGATGGCGGCCCAGTTGTAGGCGAACAGCAGGATGATCCCCAGCCCGGCGATGACCGCGCCGATGGACGAGAAGATGATCACGCCCCACGCCGGCCCTTCCGCGGGCAACGGATAGCGCCGCCGGATGGCGTCGGCCTGCTCCGGGGCAACGAGACCTTCCCGGACCCAGTCCTGCACCTCGCCCTGCAGCCACCGGTGCTGGTTTTTATCAGCCATCATGGTCACCCTAAAGCGGCCATCCCCTGGCGTCAAGGCCGGACCGGATGAATCGCGGTCATCGTCGCCCGGACGTGGCCCAGGCCGAGTTCATAGTCGAGCACGAGCGGCACCACCGACCGGATGGGCGCCGCGCGCGCGGCAGTCAGCAGCGCGGAATCGCCTTGCTGCTCAGCCAGCGTTTCGAAGGGCAGGCACCAGGCATGAAAATCCCGCGGCTTAACCTTGCTGCCACGCTCGGTCGCCGTGGACACATGCAGCGCGTCGAACTTGCGACGCCCCAGGCAGACGGGGCTCCGCTCCAGTTCCGTCACCAGACGCAAGGCCACCACCCGGCCGTCCATGTTCACCACAATGCGCTCCGGTTCCTCCGGCACGGACGCCTTAAACTTCGCCGCGCACTGGCGGATCAGGAAATTCATCACCGGCCGGATTCGCCGGCTCAATTCCAGCAGCGCCTCCGCATTGACCAGGTTCGTGGACACCACCCCGCTCTTGAGGTCGCGGCCTTCATATTCCAGCCGGCCGGCCTCGGTGTTGTACATCGCGGACGACAGGGTTTCCCGGGCACGCCCGATCAGCGGATGCAGATATTCGTCGGAATATTTGGCAAACAGGAGCACCTCCAGCTCGGGCACGGTGAGCACCGCCACCATTCGGTCATGAATGGAAACACGGCTCCTTTCCCCTTTTTTCCCACTGTCCGGAGAGTCCGCCCGCACATCCAGAAACAACGCCGGCACCTCGACGCCTGTGAGCCGATGCCGCCATGTGCCGATGGTCGTGGTCGCCACGATTTTTCCGATGCGCTTCAGCTCGATGCGCAGGAACCTGTAGCCGACGTCGTATTCCATGCTGATCGGCGTGTCTACGGGCCGAAAACGGGCGTCCAATTCGCTCAAGGGAACGACGGCCGGATCGGCCGAGGCCGCGGCCAGAAGGATCCAGCCACCCGCCCAAACGACGCCCGCCACCACCAGCCCGCGTAACACACGCGGGGCCCCATTCGACCTTCGGTTGCTCTGTCTTTGCATAGATTTGCTGGACAAATACTGTCAGGGCGGATGGACGATGCAAAGCAAATATTTCGACGCGCAGAAAGATGGAAGGCCGTAAACGCAAAGACCTAGCGCGGCTGGTGCCGCAACCAAGGAATACTTGACAGGATTAACAGGATTTTGCAGGCAGGTTGTTATTTTGGATGGATGGGCAGGCACGGCGACAACGCCTAATCCTGTAGAATCTTGTTAATCCTGTCAAAAATCTTCTCTGTAAAGTACGATTGGGACGATCAGCAAGGCCAAGGGGAAGACTTGCGACGGTTTATTCCAAATCCTCCGTTCTAAATCTGAAATCATAATCGCTCCGCCCCCCCCCTACTCCACGGTGATCTTCACCCGGTCGCTGAGGCCGGCGGCGTCGCAGACAACGAACTGATGCGCGCCGCGCGCGAGCGGCCAGAACAGCGATTCGCCGCCGCGCACGGCGCCAAGGTAGCGGTCGTTGTCGAACCAGTGCAGCGCGCCCACGCCCCCCACCCCGGCCGCGCTCAACGGCAGGCGCTGTTCGGCGCCGGCGAGGCCTTCGATCAACCGGAACGCGCTGCCCGGCGCGGGCGAGGTGATCCGCAGGCGCGCGGCCTTTGCGGCGGGCGGCGCCTGGGCCGCGAATTGCCGCGCCAGGAACTGCGTCACTTCCGGCGGCCAGACTTCCGCGAGCCGGCCGGCCGTATCCGGCGCGCGCACGTGCACGTCGCAGGCGCGGCAACTCGTCACCCCACTGATGCTCCAGTCTTCGATCCGGTCGCGGCAGTACGGTCCGGGCGCGCCACCCGACGCCGCGCAAACTTCGCGCAGCGCGAGGCCGGCGGGCCGCGTGAACCACGGGCCATCGTTGTCGGGATAGAGCCGGCGGAAAATTTCCCAGACCACCGGCGCGGCGACTTTCTTGCCGACCAGCAGGTCGCTGCCCGCGCCATCGGGGTTGCCGGCCCAGACGCCGATGACGATCTCCGGGTTGAAAGCCACAGTCCACGCGTCGTGGAAGCCGCTCGAAGTCCCGGTCTTCCACGCGAGCGGCGGCAGGCGCACGTCGGCGGCGTGCCCGGTGGCGTCCAGCGCGCGCTCCTGGCCGCCGAGCGCGTCGGCGACCAGCCAGCACGCCTCCGGCGAGAACAGGCGGCGGCCCGCGGCCGCGACCGCGTCCTCAAAGACGCGCACCGGCCGCCACTCGCCGCCGCGCGCCAGGCAGGCGTAGGCGTTGGCGAGGTCCAGCAGCCGCACCTCCGCGTTGCCGAGCACGAGGCCCATGCCATAGTGGGCCGCGGGCTGCTCGATCGTCTCCAGCCCGAGCTGGCGCAGCGTGCGCCACAGGACCGGCTGACCGACCGCCTGCTCGATTTCCAGCGCGGGCAGGTTGAGCGAGAGGATCAGCGCGTCGCGCGCCGATAGCAAACCGCGGAAATGCTTGTCGAAATTGTCCGGCCGGTAGTCGCCGAAGTTGCGCGGCACGTCGGCGAGCACCGTGCCCGGCGTCGCGAGGCCGCGGTCGAAAGCCAGCGCGAAGGCGAACGGCTTGAGCGTCGAGCCGGCGGACCGCGCCGCCAGCGCGGCGTTGACCTGCCCCTGGTGGCGCTGGTCGAAGAAATCCGGCGAGCCGACCAGCGCGCGCACCGCGCCGGTCTGCACCTCGAGAATGACCACCGCGCCGCCGCGGATCTCCCCCGCCATCAGCCCGACGGCGTGACGCCGGAGCGCTTCCTCCGCCACGCGCTGCCACTTCGGATCGAGCGTCGTGCGGACGGCGATCTCGGGCGCGGGTGGCCGGTCGCGGGCGGAGCCTCCGGCCCCGCGCGCGCGACGGCTCGTGCTTCGTAGCGAAGGGGCTTCGCCACTTTGCAGAGTAGCAGAAGTCCCGCCCACAAAACGGGCTGCGGCGAGCCGCGCCTCGGCCAGGTCGCAGAAGTGCGGCGCGCGGAATGGACGCGTCTCGCTGCGCAGCACGAGTTGCTGCGAGAGTGACGCGCAACGCTGCTCCGCGGTGATGCACCCGCTGGCGACCATGCGGTCGAGCACATAGGCCTGCCGCTGCCGCGCGCGTGCCATGCGCCGGTCGGGCCGCAGGCGCGCCGGCGACTGGGGCACGCCCGCCAGCAGCGCGGCCTCGGCCAGGCTCAAATCCTCCGGGCCTTTGCCGAAGTAGCGCCGGCTGGCCGCCTCAATACCCACCAGGTTCGCACCGAACGGGGTGCGATTGAGATACTGCGTCAGGATTTCGTCCTTCGAGAGCAACCGCTCCATTTGCAACGCGCGGAAAATCTCGATGATCTTCGCCCATAGCGTGCGTGGCCGCGGCTGGGCCAAACGGATCACCTGCATGGAGAGCGTCGAGGCGCCGGAGACCTTGCGCAGCCGCGTCACATCGAGCCACGCCGCGCGCAGCACCGCGGCGGGATCCACGCCGCCATGCCGCCAGAACCGGCGGTCCTCGGCGGCGACGATGGCCTTGACAATCCAGTCGTCGCGCTGCGGCTGGTAGATCGGACGGCAGTCCTGGTCGCGCGGGCCGAGCCGGACGCGCAGCGGCGTGCCCTCGCGGTCGCACAGCACCACCGCCGCCGGATACCACGCCAGCAGTTCGCGCGGAAACGGGCAGGCAAACCACGCGATGGCCAAGGCCAGCGCCAAAAGCAGAAGAGCCGAACCGAACAGACGCCAGCCGAGCCCTGCGAGACGGGCAGCCCTGGGCTGCCAACGCCGCCAAGATATTTTTGAACAGAAGCTAACGAAGGGCTTCGTTTCCTTCGTGGTCTTTTGTGCCATTTTCCGGAGATTTGGAAACCTCTGCGTCATGGCTTGATCTCGACCTTGCCGCGGCCGGAGAGGCTGCGGATTTCGGGGTCATACATGCAGCTCGCGGTGATGGCGGGCACGGTGAACGTGCCGGGTGTGACGACGCGGGCGGCATAGTAGAAGGTGCGCTTGCCATTGATGCTGCCGGTGAAAAGCAGCAGGCGGTCGTCGCGCTGGTCGCGCGCCACGCACCAGTCGGTCTTCTCCTTGACCCACGGCACGACCTGCGCGGTGGCCAGGCTGGCGTTCTCGATCTCCAGCCCGGCGGGCAACAGGTCCTCGATGACGATGTTGACGAGGTCGCGTCCCAGCGTGTCGAGCGTGATACGCACGATGACGAGCTCACCCTGCGCGAGCGCGCCGGAAGCGAGCGGGTTGCCGTCGAGGTCGAGCCACTCGCGGCGGACCTGGAGGCCGGCGTCTTCCTCTTTCTGCGCGCCGTCGGCCGGCACGCCTTCGGCGCGGAAGGCGTAGTAGAGCGAACCGGGGCCGTCGTTACGGAGCTGCGCCGCGCCGGTCTGGCCGGCGGCAGAAACCCAATGCACTTCCTGCGTCGCGCTCGCGGCGCGCGTCAGGCCGCCGGGCAGCGCGAGCGTGGCGCAGAACGGCGGCGGCGGGCCGGCCAGGCGCGCGTACTTGCCGAGCGCCATCAGCGCCAGCGCGTTGTCAATCGTCGTGCCCCAGTGGCCGTCCTGCTGGCGCTGTTCGAGGAACTGCGCGAGCTGACCGGCCTGCTCGTTCTGCGGCGCGACGTCGAGCCACGCGCCGAGCAACTGTGCGGCATCGGTCGTGCTGGAACCAAACAACGCGCCGCTGTCGCGCGGACGTTTCGCGTCCGGCAGGCCGAGCGCGCTCATCAGTTCCGTGGCCTGGCGCGGTTCGCCGGCGGCGAGCAACGCGGCCGCCACGTGGACGCGTGCGGCGAAGGTCAGACGATCGTTCTGCTCGCGCAGTCGCGCATTCCAGCCGGGCTCGGACTTGCCCGCGAGCGCGAGGACGTGGCACGCGTAGGCGCGGCGCTCCATGTCGGCGGGCCATTGGTTCTGGTCGCTGGTAATCGGCCGATCCAGCAGCGCGCGCAGCGCCGTCAGCGCTTCGTCGAGCCGGTCGGCAGGAACGTCGTAGGCGGCGCGGCGCGCTTCGACGAGGAAATGCGTCGCGTAGATGCCCGCCCAGCCGGCGTCGCCGCGCGTCTGGAACGGCCAGAGGCTGAAGCTGCCGTCGCCCTGCTGCATCGAGAGCATGCGCAGAATCGCGGCGCGGACAAACTGCTCGGTCTCGTCGCGGCCAACGCTCTGCGGACGCGCGCGGTTGGCCAGGTCGGCCAGGTAGAGCAGCGGGAACGCGCCGGAAGTCGTCTGCTCGAGGCAGCCGTAGGGATAGTGCAGGAGATAGTCGAAGGCGCGGTTAAGTTTGACCGCGGGTGAACCGGAGCACCAGATTTCCTGCCGCAATGTTCCGGCGATCCAGTTCGCGGGCGGCGTGATGGTCTTGAGCTGCCCGCCCTTGATGAAGCCGCTGCCGCTCTCGACCGTGAGGGCGCTCGCGGGCCGCACGGCCAGCTCGATGGTCTCACGATAATGCTCCGCGCCGGCCTCGACCTCGATCGTGCAGAACGCCTTGCCCGGCGCCGAGCCGGCGGTCAATGGCACGGCCAGCGTGCGCGCCTCGCCCGCCTTGAGCGCGAGCTGCTGCTCCGGCTGCGCGGCGGTGAGCGGCCCGCCGCATGTCACGCGCAGCTTGGCGGCCACCGGCGCGCCGCTCTCGTTAAATAGCGCGATGGTTGCGGCGCAGGCGTCGCCCGGCGCCAGGAAGCGCGGCAGGCTTGGCTGCACGACGAGCGGCCGCTTGACCTTGACGTGCAAATCGCCTGCGCCGATCTGCACGTGGTTCCAAGCGACAGCCATCAGCCGCAGCTCGCCGGCGAATTCCGGCACCTCAAAATGCACCTCGGCTTCGCCGCTGGCGCCGACACTGACCCGCCCGGCCCAAAGTGCGACGGGTTTGAAGCGGTTGGCCTTGATCGGGTTCAGGCGGCGGCCCAATTCACCGCCCGCGCCTCCGGCGGGGTGCGAGGCGCCGCCGAGCGCGGCCTCGTCCACAATCGGCATCAGGTCGGCATAGACATCAAACAGGTTCACGCCAAGCGCGCGCTGCGCGAGGAACCATTTGAGCGGATCGGGCGTGGCGAAGTCGGTCAACATGCAGATGGCCTCGTCCACGGCGAACACGGTCACGTCCGCGGCGGCGGGCGCGCCGGCCTCGTCGCTGACGCGCAGCTTCACGACCAGCTGCGCCTGCGGACGGTTGACCGCAGGCGCCTCGACGGCCACGGTCAGCCTGCGGTTTGGCGGCGCGACCTTGAGCGCGACCGCGCCCGCGGCGCGATGTGCGCTCCATACGCTCTCGGCGCGCGCGGGCCGGACGAGCGTGATCGAGCAGTAGACGTTCGGCGCAAACCCGGCGCGGACGGGGATCCCGACCTCGGCGGTGTTCTTCGTCAGCTCGACCAGTCGGCTTTCGAGCACGCGATCGCTCGCGATGGAGAGCAGCGCGGTGCCGGTGAACGGCGCCTTGATCAGCAGCTTTGCGGTCTCGCCGGGCTGGTAGCTGGGCTTATCGAGCGCGAGTTCCACGGCGTCGGGTTTCTCGCGGCTCCACGAAACCCATTGCTGGTCGCGCGAGCCGGCGTAGAAGCGCAGCGACGACGACGCGCCCGACGACGGATCGCTGAAAGTCAGCAGGAATTCGCCGGCGCGGCTGACGGTGAACACGTAATCGCCGGGCTGTCCGCTGGCGGCAAACGTGTCCTCGGCGATCTTGGTCTTGCGTTCCTCGGAGAGCCACTGGTAACGGCCGTGGTCATCACGCCGCAGCACGGTGCTCCACTCGACACGGTCGAGCCGCATGGCCAGCGGTTTCGCGTTGGTCCACGCGACGCCGTCGGGCGCAACCTCGACGACGGCGACGCGCTGCGTCTCGCCGACCGACACAACGTCGTGCCCGCCGGTTTTGAGGCCGATATAGAAGGGATAGACGTCCACCAGCGCCGGCGCGCCCGCGGTCACCGGCCGGCCGCTGGCCTCGGTCACCGTCGCCTGGAAGCTGACGCGCAGCGCGGCGGGCGGCCGCCACGCGTCGCTGGTTTCGACCTTGAACTGCGCACGGCCTTGTTCATCGAGCGTCAGGCTGCCGAGCGCGCGGTAATTTTGCGAGAATTTTTTCTCGGCGTCGCCGAACTGCCAGCCTTTCCAGGCTTTGGGCTCGAACGGCACGGGCCGGATCGAGGCGAA
>JAPLSZ010000153.1 GCA_026398385.1 Kiritimatiellota bacterium
CGAGGGGCTGGAGCTGCATCCCGAGAAAAGTACGCTCACGAAAACGGACTTGGAAAAAATCGAAAACATCATCTCGGAATCGCAGCCCTTTTTCACCCAGAAAATCATACATCGGATCGCGGGCACGACCGGACGCGGGCAGGTCGCCCGCTGTCTGTGCACCTTCCTCCGGGGCAATAAATCCACCGGCACCGCCTCCCACCGCGCGGGGCTGGAGTACATGCGCGACCAAAGCTCGTCGGGTTGGCGCCGCACCTTCAAGCTCGTTTGGTTGAAGGACGTCGGGCCCGTCTCGCAGGTGGTGCAGACCCGGGATCCGTATCCGGTCTGGACCGCTCCGGCCCGTGGCGGAGCCTTCCGTCCCGTGCGAAAAATAAGCCGCCGCCGTGGCCAGCTGGCGCAGGGGCTGGTGGAGCGGCCGCAGGCCGGAGCGCTGCCAGGTGGATTTCACGCTTGGCAGGCAAGCCGGTCAGTGGCAAGGTTGCATATGGGCTTGACGAGTGTGCGGGGTTTTGAGATGCTACGTCCGTGTCACGGTCTATATCGGATCCAGTTCGCTGGGCCGAACGTCGTGCCAAGCAAGTGGCTGAAGCGGCGCCCGCGCCCGTCTTCAAGAAGCGCAAGCTGTCGGCTGCCGGACGCAAGGCGATAGCGGCAGGGGCCCAGGCCCGCCGGGCTAAGATTTAGATTTGAGCAGGTGAAAAAAGCGAAGAAGTAGACCAATCAGTGCAACCCAACCCAACAGGAGAAGAGCCATGGCCGCTAAACGGAAACCCAGTGCCGCATTCATGAAGCCCGTCCAACCCAACGAGAAACTCGCGTTGGTGGTCGGTGCGAAGCCGTTGCCCCGCACGGAGCTCACCAAGAAGCTCTGGCAGTACATCAAGAAGCACAAGCTGCAGGACAAGAAGGTGAAGACCCAGATCAATGCGGATGCCGCCTTGCTGGCGGTGTTCCGCGGTAAGAAGCAGGTGAGCATGTTCGAGATGACCAAGCTGGTCTCCAAGAACGTCACGTAACCGGCTGCGCTGCCAAACAGCGGCGAGCTTCTGATAATCCGCCGCGTCCGATCCTTTGGTTGAGGGCCGATCGCCCGGCGCGGCCGGTTGTCTTGGCTTCAACTTCCAGGTTGAAGCCATCGCTAAGGAACAGCCCATGCAGCGCTTCGCGGAAAGCCGGCGGCAGATCCTGAGCGCCTTGGCCAGCGTCGTCTTCCTGTCCTGCCGCTGGGCCGGCTGCGGGTGAAACCTCCGGGCCGGCGTTGGCGCCCGGCGCCGAGGTCAGCACGCCGCTCAATACGGATAATTCACCGGCACGGCGGCGCCGGGGCCGTAGTCCATGCGAGCCGGTTCGCGGTTGGAGGCGGCGACGACCATGGGTGGCACGCCGGGCAGGGTCAGCGGGGGAGCGTCCGGGGGCTGAATCAGGATATGGCCTTCCAAGGCCAGCGCAGGCGCGGGTCGGGCGGGACCGGGTGAACCGGAGGGTGGGGTGAGGACATAGACGCCGCCGAGGAGCAGCAGTACGGCCGCGGCAGCGGCCCAGACGAGCTGGGCGGGCTGAAACGCGACCGGCCAGGCGGACAACGTCGTCCGCCACCAGCCCGTGTTCTCCGGTTGGGCGGCCAGCCGGAGGTGAATCGCCGCCAAGCAGCGCGCCTCAAGGCCGGGCGCCGGCTGTTCGTAGCGCTTGAGGGCGATCAGCCGCCGCAGCGCGTCCTGATCATCCCACCGCGCGCGGCATATAAAGCATCCGCGTAAATGCGCCTGGACCTCCGCGTGGTGCGGATCGGTCTCCGGCAGGCCGTACATTTTGCTGATGTCCGAACATTTCATAAGGCCCACCCTGCTTTTCAACGGTTCAGGGCGCAAATTCCTTCAGCGCCTGCTGCAACTGCCGCCGCGCATAGAACAGGCGGGAGCGCACCGTGCCCTCCGATGTCTTGAGCATGCTGGCGATCTCCGGATGCGGCAGTCCCTGAATGTCATGGAGTACCACCACCGTTCTGTGTTTATCCGACAACTGCTGGAGCGCGACGTTCAATTTATTCTGCAGTTCCGCCAGGGACGCCTCGCGCACGGGCGACTCGCGGGCGCGCAGCTCGACATAAAACGGGTCCCGCTCGATGGCCTGATCCAGGTTGTCGAGGCTCAGGGTCTCGCGCCGGCCGCGTTTCTTGAGAAAGTTGATGCCGTGGTTGATGGCGATGCGGTAGAGCCAGGTATAGAAGGACGAGCCGCCGCGAAAGCGGTGCAGCGCGGCGAATGCCTTGACGAAGACGTCCTGCGTCAGATCCTCGGCATCCTCCCGGCTGGCGGTCATGTGGTAGAGCAGGTTGTAAATGCGCCCATGGTAGCGGCGCACGAGCTCGTCGCCGGCCGCGCGGTCACGGCGGCGGGCGCGTTGCAACAGTTCACCCTCGTCCGGCACCTCAGCCGGCGGCGGAGTGGTTTCGTTCTGTTCATTCATGGCGTTGCTTCGCGCGGGCGTCCCCTTGCCGGGCCAGGGGCGCCCGGTTGGGGTTTGAGAATAGGGCTTGCACTCCGCCTGTCAATAGCGGAGCCGCCGGCCCGGTAATGAGTCAGTGATGTAGGGGCGCAGTCTTGTGCTACTCTGCGGAGTCAGCGAAGGCTGCCTTCGCTACGAAGCACGAGCTGCGCTCGCCTGCGGTGAGCTTGCCTGCCTGAGCTTGCCTGCCCTGAGCCTGTCGAATGGGTCGAACGGGTCGAACCCGCCGGCGTCGCCTTGCGCCGGGTCGGAGACCCGGCCTACAATAATCTTAGCGCCAGCGCCGCCCCTACGTGACTGACCCATTACGCGCGCACAAACCTTCAACTTGCAACGCGGCACTGCTTCCCTTACAACTAGCGCAGCAACAGGAGCCGATTCATGCTGGACATTAAAACGATTCGTGAGCGCACCGGCGAGGTCCGGGCGGTGCTGAAGATCAAACGGATGGAGGCCGACCTGGACGGCCTGCTCGCCCTCGACCAGTCGCGCCGCGCGCTGCTGACCGAGGTGGACGCGATGAAGAATCAGCGCAACGTCGTCTCGAAGCAGCTTGGCGAGGTGAAGAAGGGCGGCGGGGACATCGCCGGGCCACAGCAGGCGATGCGCGCGCTGGGCGACCGCATTGCGGATATGGACCGGCAAGCCGCCGCCCTCGAGGCCCAGCTCCAGGATTTTTTGCTGCGCATCCCCAACCTGCCCCACGCCGGCGTCCCTGCGGGCGCCGGCTCCGAACAGAATGTTATCGCCCGGACTTGGGGCGAGCCCCGGGCCTTCGCTTTCAAGCCCCAGGGGCACGTCGCGCTGGGCGAAGCGCTGGGCCTCCTCGATTTTGAACGCGCCGCGCGCCTGGCCGGCGCGGGCTTTCCCCTGTACGTCGGTCTCGGCGCCCGCCTGGAGCGCGCGCTGATCCAGTTCATGCTGGACCTACACACCCGCGAGCACGGTTACACCGAGGTCTCCACCCCTTTCGTCGTCAACCGCGCCGCGATGACCGGCACCGGCCAGCTCCCCAAGATGGCCGAGGACATGTACCACGTGGACGCCGACGACCTCTGGCTCATCCCCACCGCCGAGGTGCCGGTGACCAACATCTACCGGGAGGAGATCATCCAACGACCCCTGCCCATTTATCTGACCGCCTATTCGCCCTGCTTCCGCCGCGAAGCTGGCGCCGCCGGCCGCGAGACCCGCGGGCTGATCCGCGTGCACCAGTTCGACAAGGTCGAAATGGTCAAGTTTGTGGCGCCGGAGAATTCCTACGACGAATTGGAGAAGCTGGTCCGGGACGCCGAAGACGTGCTCCAGCGGCTCGGGCTCTGCTACCGGGTGCTGCTGTTGTGCCAGGGCGACTTGAGTTTTGCCGCGGCCAAATGCTATGACATCGAATTATGGGCGCCGGGTCAGAACGCCTGGCTGGAGGTTTCCTCCTGCAGCAACTTCGAGGACTTCCAGGCGCGCCGCGCGCAAATCCGCTACCGCGACGCCACGGGCAAGGTGCGTTTCGTCCATACCCTGAACGGCTCCGGCGTCGCCCTGGCGCGCCTGGTGGTCGCCATTCTCGAGAACTATCAGGAAGCCGACGGTTCGATCACCATACCCGAGGCCCTGCGGCCCTACTTCGGCGGCCTGGCGAAGATCGCGCCGCCGCCCAAGCCGTGAGCCGATCCCCTGCCGCCCGACCATCTGCGGAAATCAGGGCTTAATCTGCGGATGAACTTTCTGCTCAGAGATTCTTGCAGCATGGCCGTTTTGCGTTCCTTGCGATCTTTTGCGGCCAGCCCCTCTGCGCCTCGCCGTCCTCGATGCTTAAATTTCCTCTTTAAAGATCCGCAGGAGGGCTACGCCGTGGCTCGGCACCACGGTTTCGAACCGGCCTTCGAAGACGCCGACATCCCGCTGCCGCCAGAGGTCGCGCACGCGCTGCCGGCCGCTGAGCCCGAGGTCGGACCACGGCGCGGCCACGCGCGCCGCCTGTGCGCCGCGATTGAAGAGCCCCACCGCCCGGGAGCCGTCCTCCATGCGCTTGGCCCAGACCTCCACATCGCCGGTTTGGACGACGCGTCCGGCCTGTTGGCCGAGCGGATCCTGATTGACCTCCAGCACCTCGTCGTTGGTCAGCAGGCTGCGGGTGAAGTCGTCCAATTGCGTCATATCGCAGCCGATCAACAACGGCGCGCAGAGCAGGCACCACAGGCTGATGTGCGTGTATTGTTCGTCCGGGGTCAGGCGCGTCGGATGCAGACGCGGGCCCCAGCCCACCTGGCCGACGATCAGCATGTCCGGATCGTTCCAGCGCCCCGGTCCGGCGCAGGCTTCCCGGCCGGCCTGACCGAAGCCGATTTCGGAAAGGCTTTCCCACGTGTCGGTGATGTCCCCGGTGGTCCGCCAGCAGTTGCCGCCCACCGCGTCGCCCCACTCCCAGACCTGGCCCATACCGTACTGGCAGAGGCTGAAGACGATGTCGCGCGGCTGCCGCCGTAGCGCGTCGCGCATGACCAGGTACGGTTTTTTCAGATCATCCAGCGAGCGTTTTTTTCCGCGGGGCGCCACCCCGTCGTAGGAACACCAGTCATATTTCAAATAATCAAAGCCCCATTCGGCATAGGACTGCGCGTCCTGGACCTCGTGCTGCCAGCTCGCGACGCAGCCGCCGCACGTCCACGGTCCCGGCGAGGAATAGAGGCCAGCCTTCAGGCCCAAGCGGTGGATGTAATCCGCCAGCCCCGGCATGTCCGGAAAGCGCGGGTTGGGCAGGATGCGGCCCTGCGCGTCGCGGTGCGGGCCTTGGAGCGTGGGATCGCGGTCATCGCGGTGGACCTGCCAGAAGTCGTCAACATTGAGGTACTGCCAGCCGTGCTGGATCAGCCCGCTCTTGACCATCGCGTCTGCGGCGGCCTTGACCTTCGCCGCCGTCACGGCGCCGGCAAAACAGTTCCAACTGTTCCAGCCCATCGGCGGCGTGAGGGCGATGCGGTCGCCGACCTCGATGCGCAGTTCGCGCCGCGCGGCGCCCAGCGCGTTGCTGGCCAGCAGCCGTACTTGGAACGTGCCGCGTTCCGGCGCCGCACCGGTGATGCGGCCCGTGTTTGCGTCCAGCTTGAGCCCGGCCGGCAAATTTTCCGCGCTGAACGTCATGGGCCGGTCGCCCGTGGCGGCGATGGTGTACAGGAATGGATGGCCCGGCCGGACGCCGAACACGCGCGCGCCGTTGATGCGCGGCTGCGGCCCAGGCGGAGGCGTGAGAATCACGGCCGCCGCGCGCGGCGCGCCGGCCGGCTCCGCCCGCGCGGGCAGGGCGGCGAAGAAAACGAGGGACAATCCCGCGGCGATCCGTCGGTTGGTCGGCCCAAGTTTCATCATCACCCACCCATGATCATATAGACATTTCCGTTGTAGACACGGCCGCTGGCCGCGTTCAAAAGCGGCGGGACGCCGCTTCTACTTCAAGAGCTGTCAGCCCAAGTTTCAAGGCAAGATGGCCCCGCGGCCAGGCACGCCTCAGGCGCCTGCGCCCTGCGGCACGGCCAGATCCAACTCGATCTCGAACAGCAGGTCATCCCGGCAAATATCGCTATGCGCCACGGCCACCGGCAGGTGCGGCAGGTGACGCTCACGGCCGTAGGCGTAGAATAAGGGCGCCTCCGCGATGTTCTTGAAATAGGCGATACCGCGAATGGCATCCTGCCAGCTCATCTGCCGGGATTCAAGGATCGCCTCCACCACGCGCATGGTCAGGTCGATCTGCCCGCGCACATCGCCGATATGGGCGGTCCGGCCTTGCGGGTCGATGCTGGCCGTGCCCGAGACATAGAGCCGGCGATGGTCGGGGAACTGCACCTCCACGGCGCGGCTGAAGGAGCTCTGGTAGTCGAGGGCCGGACATTGCAGCGGCGACGGCACGGCAAAGATCTCCACCGCGTTGTTTTTGGGCTGAATGGTCAGCACGTCGGCCACCAGCGCCGTACCATGCGGATTGCCCACGCCGATGCCGGTGCTGGCCGGCACCAGCCGCTGGAAGACACCGTGTTCCTTGAACCAACGGGTGCGCACCGTGTTGAAGTCGTCGTACCACGCCAGCAGTTTGTCGAGATAAAACCACGTCCGCACCACGTGGGCGAAATCCATTCCGACCGTCTGGAGGGCCATGACGATCTGCTCGAACACCTGCTGCGCCTGCTCCGCCGGAGAGCGCGTGGCATCCGTCGGCCGGATATCGCCCAGCAGGCAATACGCCGCGTCGCTGTCTTCGCTCCACGAGCCTACCACCCGACCGCCCAGCAGGACAGGCCGCACATCCACATGGGAAACCGCATAGGCCTGCGTGCCGGACCACGTGCCGCCGGAGGGACCGTCGCCGTGAATCCAAGTCACTGGCCAGCCCGACTGCGGCGAGTTGCGCTCGGCTTCGGGGATGCCCGATGCATGCATCTCGGAGCCGCCAAAGACAAACTGGGAGACAATCTGTGCTTCGGCCGCCTGCACCGCGGCGGCCAGATTGGCAAACATCGATGACGGACTGCCCTCCGGCGTCGGATGTGCCGTGATATAATAATGCCTGATGTTCTTCCGGCAAATCGCCACCTGATCCACCGTCGGCGACGAGTGACGTTCCATGATAGCCGCCGGAGACGAGTCCGTCTCCGTCCCATCCGGGCACCGCGCGGCGGCCAGGACGGAACAGTCGCGTGCCCCGTGATATTGGGCTCCATCTATTTTCATCGTCATAGCCGGCCTTTGGTTGGTATGAACCACCGCGTTATTCGCTACTACATACGATTACTTGCGCCATGCGCCTTCGGTCAAAACTCACAGAGACAGGATATATTCCACCAGATCGGCGAGATCCTCGCGGCTGAGCTTGGACGTTGCGCCATGCCGATCGCCAGGATTGCACCCGGTCAGGACGTCCTCCATCGTGGCCGCGCGGCCGGCATGCAGATAGGGCGCCGTACGCCAGACTTCCACCAGCGTGGGAGTGTCGAGTGCTTTTCCCTTGTCCATATCCTGGCCCGTGCCGATATCGTACGACTTCAGGTCGGTGAACAGCGGCGCCGCGTGGCACTCGGCGCGGCCGGCTTTCTTGAACACCCGCTCGCCGCGGCGGGCGGCGCGGCTGAGTTCGCCCTTCACGAGACGGGGGCTCGGCACAGGCTGCAAGCTTTTGAGATAGGTATCGATGGCGACGGCGTCCGCCTCCGGCCGCACGGCGAATTGAATGTACTTCAAGCCGGACCGCACCGCCATCTCAGCTGTGTCCCGGATCCCGAGGCTCATGGCCGGCGGCGTCTTGTGCGCCAGCAGCATATTCTTGGTGTTCTTCGGATTGCCGATGCCGTCGTTGAGCAGATCCCAGTTGAGCGCATCGGCGCGGCTGTCCGGATGACAGCTCGTACAACTTTGCCACTGTTGGAAGCAAAACTGGGCGTTATTGAAATTCATCTCACCCTGGCGCTCCTGGGTCGGCGCCACCCGCGGCCCCAACGTGATCTGCCGCGCAGCGGATGGCGACGCATCCGCCGCCAGATGCACCACGCTCAGGCTGTCGGAGAAGTACTCCGCCGCCACCGCCCGGTCACCGGCGATCGCCAGGCCGCGCGGCCCGTTGCCGGTGAGTCTGACGCGACGGCGCAGACCGAACAGGAAGCTCAGATCGTTCGGCGCATCCTCCAGCGTGACGGACACGCCGGGGAGCTTTTCACCCGCGGCCAGCCTGCTCAGTTTGTCGTGCAACGCCCGGCGATCGATGACGCTGACTTCGTGGGTGCCGGAATGGGCGACGCACAACAACTTGCCGTCGGAAGTGCACACCACGCCCCAGGGATTGGCCGCACCCAGATCCACGTCGTCGAGCAATACCGTGGCCAGCAGTTTCCGGGCCGCCAGATCCACAATGGTCAGCGCGCTGGTGTTCATCCAGCCGCGCTCCAGCTGCGTGGTGGGCAGTTGGTAGCGGCCGAGGTTGTGCGTCACATAGGCGTACTTGCCGTCCGGCGCCACGGCGATACCGCGCAAACTGGTGGACCCGTTCGGCAGGGTCAGGTTGGTGATCACCCGGCGCGCCGTGGCGTCCACGAGACTCACCGCGGCAGCCACCCAGTCGCCATCGGCGCGCATCGCCGGCAGATGATTGGCTACCACCAGCAAGCTGCCCTCGGGGGTCAGGGCGGCGGCCACCGGTTCGCGCGGCATCGGCAGGCGGGCCAGTTCCCGGCGCGTCGTCGTGTCGTAGGCCGTCACCTGATGGTTGAACCGGTTACACACCCACAGGGTCTTGCCATCGGGGCTCAGCGCGGGCGACAGCGGCGTATGACCGGTCGCCAGCTCAAATTCCTTTTTACCGGTGGCCAGGTTGAGCGCAACCACACGGCCTTCCGGCGCTTCGCAGGTGACGTACAGCCGCCCCTGGACGGCGTCCAACGCCAAGCCACTGGGCGGCAAATCCACGGACATCGTCCGTACGAGCCGCCCGTCGGCAAGGTCCACCACGGCGACCTGCCGGGCGGCGTATTCCGCTACATACACGGTCTTGCCGTCCGCAGCGGCGAGGACCGCCACCGGCGCCGGATAACCCGTCGGCCCGTTGGCCGGTTTGCTCGCGAGCAACGCCGCCTGCGCAGGGCGTGGCGTCAGGCTTGCCAGCAGGCAACAGCTCATTCCGAAGATCCACGATATTTTCAGCATGATTTACGACCCCTCCCTGTCCGCCCTCGCGCTGCTATCCAAGCACCGGCGATTTCCGCCAGCCCGCCGGCCAGAAAACCCGCTCCGTAAGTCTATCCCGCACGCCACTCGCCTTGGTAGTACGGCGCGGCGGTGACCGACTTGTTAGTAATAAAACTATTTCTGATATAAACGCAAGCTGCGCATTAATATTTTAGTATATTTATCACCGGCAGCCACCGCCGACAGACGGCACAAGCGACGGGTTGACCGGAGGGGTATGCCATCCGCTTGAAAAAGCACCGGCCGCGGGCAACGCCGGAGACGCGGTTTCAGGCGGAGCGCCGCGACCGTTCGCTAAAGCGCAACATCCAGATGCAAAGCTCGTAGAGCACCAGCATCGGCGCTGCCATGATGAACTGGCTGAACATGTCCGGGCCGGGCGTGATGAAGGCGGCGACGACCAGAATGATGATCACCACGATTTTGCGGGCGCGGCGCAACTGGCCGGAGTTGATGATTCCCAGGCGGCCCAGCACGAACAGCACCAAGGGGAACTCGAAGACGAGACCGAACCCCAACAGCAACTGGGTGGCAAAGGAAATGTAACTGGTAATCGTCCATTCCGCGCGAATACCCATCCACTTGTTCATGCCGAACATGACCTCCATGGCCACCGGCAGGGCCACGAAATAGCCGAGCGCCACGCCGAAGAAAAACAAGCCGCCGGCGAACCCAAGGGAGCGGCGGACCAACTCGCGCTCGCGCGCCGTCAATCCCGGGGCGATAAAGCGCGCCAGGAAATAGGTCAGGACGGGCGCGCTGAGAATCAGCCCGCCCCAGAAGGCGATCTGCATGCTGAGCATGAAGGCGCCGGTCACGTCGAGCGTGCGCAGGAACTCGTCGGGCTTGTCCGTCACGCGCTGCAGCGGCTTCTTCAGCAGTCCCAGCAGGTACGGCGCCAGCGGAAAGGACACGCACATGCCGACGACCAGCGCCACGACGCAGCCGATCAGCGTGCTTCGGAGATCCTCGAGGTGCTCCAGGAAGGGCTTGGTTCCCTGGTCCGTCTCGGCCGGGACGTCAGGTGGCGGATGGTCCATGGGCGGGGGACGGCTCCTTCGCTGCCGGCGGGGGCTGGGTTTCGGGCGCGGGGCCGGGCGGCGGATCTTGCTCCGGGGGCTGGCCCGCCACGGCCGGCGGCGGCGGCTCGTCCGGCGGAGCGGCGGGTGACGAGGCTTGGATCAGCGGCGTCTCCGACGGCGCAGCGAGCGGCAGCGGCTCGTCGTCGCGCGGCGGCTCGCTGGGCGGCGGTTCGCGGGTGAGCTCGTCCTGCACCTCGCGGGCCGCGCGGCGGAATTCCTCCATGGACTTGCCCAGCGACCGCGCCATCTTGGGCAGGTTCTTGGGCCCGAACAGCAGCAGGGCGACCACCAGAATAACGACCAATTCCGGCGTGCCAATGCCACCGAACAACGCCACGATATAATTCTGGGCTGACATCTTCCTGCTCCTTTGACCGCTCGTTGCGGTAAACGATCAAAACGAAGGGCAGAGCCCCGTGCTCTGCCCCTCCATCGGCCCGCGTCGCCGGGACGTTATTTGAACAGCACGAACTCGGCGCGGCGATTCTTGGACCAGGACTCCTCGTCGTGTCCGAGCGCCACCGACTTTTCCTTGCCGAAGCTCTTGGTCTGAATCCGGGCGCCGTCCAGGCCGAGGCCCACCAGGTAGGCCCGCACGGCCATCGCGCGCCGTTCGCCCAAGGCCAGATTGTACTCGCGGCTGCCGCGCTCGTCGCAATGCCCCTCCACGATCACGCCGCCGGCGCTGTTCTGCTTCAGGTTGGCGGACACCGCCTCCAGCTTGGCGCGCTCCCCGGCCTGCACCTGGGCGCTGTCGTATTCAAAATACACGGGGACAAATTGGCCGCGTGTTTCCAACGAGCCATCGCCGGGCCGGGTGTTCAAACTGCCGTCCGTGATATCGCCGCCCTTGATGCCGCCAAGGCTTCCTTCGCCTGTGCCCGGGCCGCCCGTGGTTTTCTTCTTGCACCCGCTCAACATCGCCAAGGTTGCCATACCCAGTACCGCCGCCATCATCCAACGTCTGCTCAACATTGCTCGTTCTCCTTTTTCTTAAAACCGTTCTACTTTGCCGTCACCGATGGAGAATACCAATCCCCCGGATTTGTCGTCAAGGCTACAGGAGGGTCCCCCAGCGTGTCAAGCAGGTAAATCTGCGAGCGATAATTCACCGTGCGGCTGCACACGATATGCCGTCCGTCGGGCGCCCACGAGGGATCTTCGTAGTCGCCATCACCGGACGAGATGACCTTGTTGTCCAGCGTGACCGGGTCCAGCACGCTAATCTGGAACCGGCCCATGAGGCTGGCATAGGCAATCAACCCGTTGGCGCCCCAGTGGGGCGCCACATTCTGCGGGCCGCGGCTAGTCAGCCGGCGTGGCGCACCGCCGCTGCGCGAGATCGTGTACAGTTGCGGCCGGCACGTCCCGGACTGATCCGACACATACACAATCTGGCGGCCGTCCGGCGCCCAACAGGGTGAGGCCAGGGCCGCCCGCTGCGCGTCCGTGATCCGCACCGGGGCGCCGCCGTGCAACGGGCGGATGTACAGGCCCTGGCTGCCGTCCTTGGAAAGGATCAGCGCGACCGACTGGCCGTCGGGCGAAATGGCGCCGCCGGCGTTCAGGCCCGGGTAATTGGCCAGCACCCGGCGGTGGCCCGAGGCCAGATTGATCAGATACACGTCGGGATAACGCCGGACATAAGACGTGTAGGTGATCAGGTTGCCGTCGGGGCCCCAGTGCGGCGCCACGCTGATGCTGCGATCCGAGGTGATCTGCGACAGGTTGCCGCCGTCGAGGTCGCCGACGTACAGTTCCTTGCTGCCGCTGCGCGTGCCGATCATGGCGATTCGCGCGGAGAACAGGCCCTTGCGGCCGATGGCGACGAGGATCTCGTCCGCGACACGGTGCGCCATGCGCCGCGCGTCGCCGACGGGCGCGCGGTACTGCTTGCTCAGCAGCAACTGCCGCTGGGCAGCGCTGGAAAACTGTACCTGCGCCGTCACCTCCGCCCCGCCCCCGCCCGCCGTGCCGACCAGCGCGTACTCCCCGCGGCCCGGCGCCGCCGGCACAAACCAGCCGGATCGGGCCAGATCCTCCTGCAGCGTCCGCCGGAACTCCGCACCCGCGCCGGAAGACGTCGCGGCGAAGCCCGCGCAATCGAGCGCCGACTTCTGCCCCGCCGTCTTTTGCACACGCACCTGCGCCGGCGCCGCCGACAGCGCCGCCAGCAGCAAGGCCAGCCCGGTTTTCCAGATCCTGGGCCACGGCTCCCCGCGGGTTTCCCATCCTTGGATAGACTGCCCCGACTGCCCGGACGATATGTCTGTCATCATATATTTTCCCAGGAACGACTCTCCGGATTCCGAACTCTTCCTTGACACCCGAACCCTGAACACTGGCGTCCGGGCCGTCGCTTCTTCCCGCCAGCGCTGCACAGCGCGGCTCTGTTTACAGCATCGCGCTCGTCGGTTCAAATAGAATCAGGATATCGCGGTTGGCGCCGATGAACTCCGGCGGGAGCGGCCGCAGGCGCCGGACCGAATTCACGGCCTTGTTCACCGATTCGTCCCACACGGCGTTGCCCGCCGGACGCGTCATCTTCCGTTCCGTGATGGTCCCATCGCGCAGAACGCGGATCATGACTTCCGCGGAGAGTCCGGTCTGCGCAGCCAGGCTGCCGGGCACCTCCCAGGCATCGTACATCACCTGCCGCACCATGGCATAATACCACGCCCCGGGCGAGTCCGCGCCGCTGCCGGTGCCATATCCGCTGCCCGAACCGGAGCCCGAACCAACCCGGCCACCGCCCCGGCCCGAACTGCTTCCGCCGCCAACGCCCGGCAGCCCGCGGGCGAGCAGGTCGCGAATCTGGCCCCGGGTCAATTTAGCCTTGCCCCCCTTCACCTGGGCCAGCGTGTTGGTCTTCGGCGGCGGCACGCGCAAGTCCGTGTTCTTGTCCTTGTTCTGAACCTTATCCTTGTCCTTCTCGGCGGCGGCTTCCAAGATGGCGTTTTCCCGCAGGGCTTCTTGATCGATCCGCTTCAGCTCCGCCAGGACTTCCTCCATCGAGGGTCGGCCGACGGGCGGCGGCGTAGGGCCGCGCGGCGGCCCGGCATCGTCGCCCCCGCCCCCGCCGCCCGATAAATCCACAAACGTCACCTGCTCCTGCGGCTGGAGGGGCCGCGGGCGGCTCAAGAGCCATTGCGGAATAACGAACACCGCCAGCAGCACGCCATGGACCAGGCCCGTTTTAAAGAAAACGCGGCTGAACGATGGCGTCATCGCCCGGCTTTCTCCCGAGGTGAAGTGACTAGGCCGATGCGGGTGATGCTGGCATCGTGGAGGATTTTCATGATCTCGACGATGCGGCCATAACTCAGGCCTTCGTCCGCGCGCACCATGACCGTCAGGTTCGGATCGTTGCCCACCAGCTTCAGCTCGGCGGCCAGCGCCGCGCGCGTGATCGGCTGGTTGTCCAAAAAAACGCGGCCCTGGAGATCCAGCGTTAACGACCGGTTATGCGCGGCGGAAATGTCGCTGGCCTTGCCCACGGGCAGGTTGACCGGGATGCCCTGCTCGATCATGGGCACGGTGATGATGAAGACGATCAACAGGAACATCATCACGTCGATCAAGGGGATCATGTTGATCTCCTTCATCTGGTGGACAGACACGATGGCGGCGCGGCGCGGCATGGTGGGCTCCCCCGGTTAATCCGGCACAACCAGAAATTGGCGCTGGACGGCGGCCATGAATTCGTCGGCGAAATTGTCCATCCGCACGGCCAGCGTCCGGATCTCATTGGCGAGATAGTTGTAGCCGACGGCCGACGGGATGGCCACCACCAGCGCCGCGCCGGTGGTCATCAGCGCTCCGGAGATGCCCGGCGCGACCGCGGCGATGGAAGCGGCGCCGTTGACGGCCATGGAGGAGAAGGTATCCATCACGCCCCACACCGTGCCGAGCAAGCCAAACAGCGGCGCGGCGCTGGCGGCGGTGGCCAGGATGCCCATCTTGCTCTCCAGCAGCAGCGCCTGGTCCGCGATGGTGCGCTCCGCCGCGTTGCGCACGGCGGTGATCTGGTAGGGATTGAGCTTCAACTGCTTCTCCAGCCCGCGCACGAACAGCTCCGCCGGCGCGTTGCCGCGCGCCTCCAGTTCCACGCCCACCATCTGGCACGCGCCCTCATAGATGTGGAACAGCGGCGAATCCGCAAAGGGCTGGCGCTTCAGGAACAGCCCCAGCGGATGCTGCTCCTTCCGGAAGCTGGCCAAAAACTGCTTGGAGGCGACCCGGGCCCGGCGCAGCTCGAGGTATTTCATCACCATCACCGCCCAGGCATAGATCGACACGATGAACAGCATGAACACGAACAGTTTGCCGGACACAAAATTGCTGTTGCGAAAAGCGAACAAAATATCGGCCAGCGGCAGCGGCCCGATCCAACCAGCGACATTCATCATGGTGCCTTTCTTAAATCCAATCGCGGCGCGCCGCCGCCCTAAAATGTTTCCTCATTCCGGGCGCCGTCCCGGCGGCGCCCACACCGGGCGTAAAATATCCCATCGCCGCCGACGGGTCAATGCGGGTGTCGCGCCCTTCGAGCTCCGTGCGGTTGGACGGAAGGCCCCGATGCGGACATCGGGCAGGCGGAAAGGGAAGCGCTTTATCCACAGATTTCGCCGATGAAGAGGTAAACGCCCAAGGGCGCATTTCACTTCCGGAGGGCGGTTTATTTTTGGAGTGCGACGGTTTGACGCCGCTTTGTTCCGGCCGGGCTTGACCGGCCGATATTTATGAATGCACCAAACTGCTTTTGTTGGTAGCCTACAGGGGCGTGGCGTGTCGAGCCACGCCAACGAATGGGGGACCCCCGACATCTTGCTGGTAAGAGCTGTGGGGGGATGCGGGATGTTCAAGGAGCGCATCTCGCTCATGAGGATGTTCGCCGACTTGAAGACCAGGAGCGACCAACAGTAATCTCAGGAGAGTTGGAAAACCCGCGGACGATGAAGAGAAAACTCATAAAGGCGGCGATGCAGATCCTGGGCACGGTGGCCGTCGTAGTCTGCGCCGCCTGGATGGCCATCGCGCAACCGTCGTGTCGCCGGAACCGCCCATCAACGGCCACGGTGGATCCGGTGAAATTGCGGGAGCATGTGGAAATCCTGTCGCAGCGCTTCCATCCGCGCGACTGGCAGCACCGGGACCATCTCGATCGCTGTGCAGACTATATTGCCCAGCAGTTCGGACAAGCCGGCGCCGCCGTCGAGTTTCAGCCGTTCACTGCGGGCGGCCATCCCTACCGGAATGTCATCGGCCGCTTCCCTGCCGGCCAGGGGCCCTGCGTCGTCGTGGGCGCGCACTACGACGCCTGCGGAGAAATGCCCGGCGCGGACGACAACGCCAGCGGGATCGCGGCCCTCATCGAACTGGCGCACCTGCTGGGGCGCCAGGCCCCGACCAGCGCGGTTGAGTTGGTGGCGTACGTGCTGGAGGAGCCGCCGTTCTTCCGAACCGAGTACATGGGCAGCGCCCTTCACGCGAAGAGTTTGGCCGGCGACCAGGCGCGCGTCAGGGGCGTCATCGTGCTGGAAATGGTTGGCTGCTTCAAAGACGAGCGGGGTTCGCAGTCGTTCCCCATGCTACTGCTGCGCCTCATGTATCCGAGCCGGGCGAACTTCATCGCTGTGGCCAGTCGTTGGGACCAGGGCGACTGGATCAAGAAGGTCAAGGCGGGCATGCAGGGGGCGACCGATCTTCCCGTGTACTCCATTCGCGCACCCGCCGTCCTTCCGGGGATCGACTTTTCCGATCACCTGAACTACTGGCCCTACGGTTTCAAGGCGCTGATGGTCACCGACACGGCCTTCTACCGGAACAAGGCGTATCACTCGCCGGCCGACACGCCGGACAAGTTGGATTACCACCGCATGGCGAAGGTGGTTGTGGCCGTATTTGGCGCCATCGGGTCGTTATGATCGCCGAGCGACGGCGTGGTTCGTCCGCGTCGGACACGCCGGGCGTTAACGAAGATAGGCCAAGAAAGAAAGCTATATGGCATTGCTTGTGGTCATTTTGCTCGTGGGCCTGGCCTCCGCAACTCCAGGTCATGGCGAGAAGACGGAGATCTTTGTGTCGCCCACCGGCAGGCCGACGGCATAGCACGCGGGATCCCGCCTGTACAGGCGTCTATGAATCCCCCAAGGCGCGGCGAAAAAGGTCTTTATTTCATCCGGCGGCTGCGGTACATAGAATCCGGCTGGCGGACAAGGGCACTATGGAAGAGCATCGCCAACGATGGTACAAGCGGGGGTTGGGCCCGCGCGTGGACGCGCTCGAGGTGGCGCTGAGGGCGCTCCTGCTCCGGGAGACCGCCGCTGAAAAAAACATCCGGATGATCGCCGAATCGCTGCGCGCCGCCAGCCGCTCGTACGGTTTTGCCGGAGTGTTCGAGGCCGCGCGCAACGTCGAAGAGGCGCCGTCCGCCGACCTGCCGGACCGAACCCGCGACCTGATCAAGGTGTTGCGGCACGAGCTCGCCGACGAGCCCCTGTTGGCGTCCACCATTCTGTTGGTCGGCGAGCAAAACACCTTCATGGAGGCACTGAGCCGCGAGCTGGAATCGCAGGGCAAGGAAACCATTTTTGCCACGACCTCTGCGCAGGCGCAGCAACTCCTGCTGGAGCGCGACATGGTCTTCATCGTGCTGGATCTTTTTCTGCCGGACCAGGACGGCCGGTACCTGCTGGAGATCCTGCGTTCCAAACCGCTGACGGCGGCCATCCCAGTCATCGCCATCGCCGCCAAGGTTAACGCGGAGATCATCGGCCGGCAACTGGTGCCGGAGGTGGACGGCTGCTTCGCCAAGCCCGCCGACCCCCGCAAGGTCGCGGAGTTCATCACTTCCCGACTGCGGCGCGCCCATGAGGTCACACGTTCCGCGCGGCGCGACATCCTGACCGGCCTGCTCAACCGCGCCGCCTTTTGCGAAGCCTTCGAGCACATCATGCGCTTCAACGAGACCAGCAAGGAACCGATCACGCTGGCCCTGCTGGAGGTGGACGGTTTCCATACGCTGGCGCAGGAGCACGGCGCGGCGGTCGGCGAGCTGGCGTTGCAGCGCGTCGGCCAGGTGCTGTCCGCCTCCTTCCGCGCCACCGACATCGTGGCGCGCTGGAGCCCCGCCCAATTCGCCATCCTGTTCCCGGGCGAGGATCAGTTCGGCGGGGTGCGCGCCATCGAAAAAGCCATGCAGGCCCTGCGCCGGCAGCATCCCGCCACGGTGGGCGGGCAGATCTTTCAGGTGACGATGTCCGCCGGCTTGGCCGTGCTGGCCCGCCGCGCCACGGTCGAACAGGCCATCGAAGAGGCCGATCGCTTCCTCTACACCGCCAAATCCAGCGGCGGCAACCGGGTGATCACCACCGAAACGACGGTGGAGCGCCGCTTGGAAAGCGTCCTTGTTTTTGCCCGCGAAGACATCTCCAACGTGCTCAAGCAACTGCTGGGGAACAACGGCTTCGACGTCATGCTCGCCAACAAGACCCCGGAAGCAGTGCTGGGCGCGCTGACCCAAAGCCGCTGCCGGCTGGTTCTGCTGGAGGAGGAGAACGGGGGCCTCAGCGGTTTTGATCTGCTGCGCCGCATCCGCGAGAACCCGCGCTTCAACCGCATCCCCGTCGTCATGTTGGTGGCCAACGAGGAGCACGCGGCGCGCGCGCTCGGCCTCGGCGCCAACGATTACCTGCTGAAGCCGTTCACGCCCTTTGCCTTCATCTCCCGCATGCGCTACCTGCTCACCCGCGGCATGGGCTCCGGTGAACGGCCCCGCACGTTGTTGCTCATGGACCCGGACACCGCAGCTCTGATCATCGTCGGCACCACGCTCCACAAGAAGGCCGGGTTCCGCGTACTGCTCGCGCGCCACGGGCTGGAGGGGTTGGGCCGGCTGCAGCGGGAGGCGGAGGATGGCATCCTGCTGGAGCCGCGCCTGCCCGAGGTGCAGGCCCCCAACCTGCTCCACCACCTGTGCGAACATCATCCTGGCCGCGCCCGCCGGGGAGACCGCCGCCGTTGAGCAACTGGGCGGCAAGGAGATTCGCGGGGTCATCACCAAGCCGTACAACCTGCAACTGTTGACGGAGGAATTGAGCCACCTGCTCAACGTCAAGACGCAGCAGCCCCGCAAGCACCCCGCCGGCGACGAGCGACACCTCAACGAGGAGATCCAGCGCCTTCTGCAGCCGCAACCCCCCGCGCCGACGCCGGCGCCGTGAGGCCGCCGCGGCTTACTTCTTCGCCGCGGGATTGGGATGCTTGATCTTTTCGAAGGCTTGGATCACGTCGAAGCCGGTTTTCTTCCCGTCCTTGGTCGTGTACCGCTCGGGATTCCACGAGGGGGCCTGGCTGTTGTGGCAAGCCTCGCAGCTCTTGGTCGCGGGATAAATCAGGCCGGCCGCCACGGCCTGGGCGCGGTCCTGCATGACGGTCTTGGATTTGTATTCCTTGCCGGCGCCGTGACAGGACTCGCACGTCACGCCATCCTCGACGGCGATTTTCTCGATTTGCGCGGTCTCCGTCCCGTTGTAGGCCGTCGCATGGCACTTCAGACATTTGCCGCTTTTCTGCGGGTCGTCCACGCTGGCCTTGGCGCCGGCGGCCTTGGCTTCCGGCGAAGCCAGCTTGGCGAAGGCCTTGGCATGCGGGCCGTTCTGCCAGCTCGCCAGTTGGTTGCCCGTCTCGTCCTTCTTATGGCACATGCCGCACGTCTTAACGCCAACAAAGGCGGCCGGATCAGGCGCTGCGCCCGCCACGGGCAGGCTCAAACCGGACAAGACCGCCACCACACCAGCAGAACAGGCGAACCGATACGATGTTTTCACGGATAGCAACTCCTCATGGTTTATTGAGCATTTGGCGCCCCGCCCGCCGGGACGCGCATAGGGCGAATATAGGTTATGGCGGCCCACCCCGCAAGCCAAATGTTTCGTTAATTCATCCCCTTGGCGAACTACCCGGAAGGAGGGTAAGTTGGCCGGGCAGTATTTGCGAATCATCACGCTTGATGATGAGCGCTGGTGTTGTATACTTCTTTTTTGGGGGGTGGATCAGGTTCCGTTGCCATGACGACTGACCAAGGGGATAACAACGCAAAGGTCCGCCGGAATCGGCGTTTCGTCGCGCCTGCGCTGGTCAGCGGAGCGCTGCTGCTGGGTATCGGCCGGGCGCCGGCTGACACCCAGCCCACGCCGGCCACCAACAGCGTGGACCAAGCCACCCTTATCGCCGTGACGCCCCCGCCGTTTTCCAAAGGCATCTTTCCCTGTTCCGAATGCCATAAGCCCGACGACAAGGTCAATCGCACACCCAGGATCGTGGCGGAACACGACACGGTCGTGTTCGAACACGACAAGAAGAACCGCTGGTGCCTGGACTGCCATGATGCCCAGGACCGTGACAAGCTGCGCCTGGCCAGTGGCGTCTTGCTGGATTTCCGCGAGTCGTTCAAGCTGTGCGGGCAGTGCCATGGCACCCAGTTGCGCGACTGGACCGCGGGGGAACACGGCAAACGGACAGGCTCCTGGTCCGGCCAGAAACAATACTTGCTATGCGTAAATTGCCATAACCCCCACTCCCCGCGTTTCAGACCCGTGAAACCCCTGCCCCCGCCCCAGCGCCCGGAGCTTTCCAAATGAACAAGCCGCAGGAACAAGCCGGGGCGCCGTCCAACTACAGCCGCCGGGAAGTCATGGTCGGCCTGTTTTCGCTCGCCGCGCTGGCCGCGCTGGCCCCCGGCTGCTCCCCGAAGTCGAAAGTCCTGCGCGCTTATTTTCACAAGCATTTCAAGGAGCTGAAGCCGGCGGAGCTTAAGGCGGTGCTGGCCATCTGGGCCGAGCGTTATCAGCTTGCCTATGGACAGCCGGTCGCGGTGCAGGCGACGCCGCCCCTGGACGGGGTCAAGTTCGGATACGCCCTGGATATCTCCCGCTGTATCGGATGCCGCCGGTGCGTCTACGGGTGCGTCGAGGAAAACAACCAGTCGCGCGATCCCCAGGTTCACTGGATCACGGTGCTGGAGATGGAGCAGGACAAGGGCATCGATCTGCACCATTCCACGCCCTACTACAACCCCGCCACCGTGCCCCAGCCGGATAAATTCTATTTCCCCGTGGCCTGCCAGCAGTGCGAAAACCCGCCGTGCGTCAAAGTGTGCCCCGTCAACGCCACCTGGAAGGAACCGGACGGCATCGTGGTGATTGACTACGACTGGTGCGTCGGCTGCCGCTGTTGTCTGACCGCCTGTCCGTATGGCGCCCGGCACTTCAACTGGAAGCAACCCGGCCTGCCGGCCGGCGAGGTCAACCCGGCAACGGAGTACCTGGGCACTCGGCCTCGCGTCAAGGGGGTCGTGGAGAAATGCACCTTCTGCCTCCAGCGCGTCCGCCAGGGCCGCTATCCCAAATGCGTAGAGGTCTGCCCCGTCGGCGCCCGTAAATTCGGCAACCTGCTGGACCCCCACAGCGAAATCCGTTACATCCTGCAGCACAAGCGCATTTATATTCTGAAAGAAGAACTCAACACGGAGCCGAAATTCTTTTATTACTTCGGGCTCTAAAGGCTTATGGGCACTTGAAATCCGTATTCCACTTCCTCCGGGAATGCCTGCGCATCATCAGCCGCGGCAACGCGGCCTATTACGTCTGGATGGTGTTTCTCCTGGTGTGCGTCGGGCAGGGCCTCCTGGCCTATGGCCACCAGTTGGACGCCGGTCTTGGCGTCACCAATATGCGCGATGCGGTGTCCTGGGGATTTTACATCGGCAATTTCACCTTCCTCGTGGGCGTGGCCGCGGCGGCGGTACTGCTGGTCATCCCCGCCTATATCTACGATTGGAAACCGATCAAGGAAGTGGTGGTTTACGGCGAGCTCCTCGCCCTGGCCGCCATCGTCATGTGCCTGCTTTTCGTGCTGGTGGATATGGGGCGTCCCGAGCGGCTTTGGCATCTGCTCCCCGTGCTCGGCCGGCCCCATTTCCCCTCGTCCCTGCTGGCTTGGGACGCCCTCGTCTTGAATATTTACTTCCTCATCAATCTGACCGTGGTTTGCTTCCTGCTGTTCGCCGCGTTCCGGGGCCGGCCGTACAACCGGAAGGTCGTCGTCCCCCTGGTCATCCTGTCCATCCCCGCCGCGGTGGGCATTCACACCGTCACCGCGTTTCTGTACAACGGCATGGCCAGCCGGCCCTACTGGAATTCCGCCATCCTGGCCCCCCGCTTTCTGGCGTCCGCCTTCTGCTCGGGCCCGGCCGTCCTCTTGATTCTCTTCCAGGTCCTGCGCAAAGTGAGCCGTTTTGAAATCAAGGATGACGCCATCCACAAGATTGCGGAACTCATGGCGTACGCCATGGCGTTTAATCTGTTCCTCTTCGGCGCCGAGCTTTTCAAGGAGTTCTATTCCCATACGGCGGACGTGGTCCATTACCAGTACCTGTTGTACGGCGTGCACGGTCAGCCCTCGCCCATCGCGCCGTTTGCCTGGGCCTCGCTGTGCATGGCCATCGCCGCCTTTCTCCTCTTCCTCATTCCCCGCACCCGCCAGTGGCCGGTGACCATGAACCTGGGCTGCCTGCTGATCTATTTTTCGGTTTATATCGAAAAAGGGATCGCCCTGATCATCCCGGGCTACACTCCGGACACGTTGGGCCAGATTTATGAATATGTGCCCAGTCCCACCGAGCTGCGGGTGTCGGTGGGAATTTTCGGCGCCGGCTTCCTGCTCTTTACCCTGCTGGTGAAAGTGGCGATCTATCTCCTGTCCGACCAGCCGCACGCCGCGCCGGAGCCGGCCGCTGCTCGTCGCTAGCCCGGATTATTCATAAACGCTACGCATTTATTCATAATCCGCCTGATGGGCGGCCTGCGGGCCGCAACCGCTGCGGGCCTGGGACCGTGAGCTTGTCGAACGGCTCAGGGCTAGTCCTGAGCGTAGGCCCGGTTTTACGGGCCGGAGTCGAAGCCCGCAGGGCGGCTTGTTCATGCTTCATGAATAAGCCGGGCTAGCCAGCCAGGTCCGCGCGACGGCCAGCATTTCGGGGGCTGCTCGGCTTACCCGGACTGCAAGGGCACACGGCCCATTCGTACGTCCGACAAATCTGACAAGTCAGACCTGTTCGATAATGGACCCAACCCATGACCCCCGATGGGCAAACTGCCCGCGAGCGCCGCTGGTACCATAGCGTGGGAATGCAACGCGTCGGGGCTAGCGCCCAGCGTCAGTCGGCGCCGCCAGTATGGCACTCCTGGCATTTCATCTCGCCCATGTCGCCGCCGGGATGATCGAACGCCTGCCCCTGGGGGGTCAACTTCTGGAGCTGCTCGCCGCGGCCCTGGGCCAGAATCACGTGGCACGCCGTGCAATCGTTGGCCTTGATCCCTTGTTTCCCGTCCGCC
>JAPLSZ010000083.1 GCA_026398385.1 Kiritimatiellota bacterium
AATTGCCGATTCTCCACGGCAAGTTGTTGAGCCTTTGCGAGTTCACTCATTTTCATGTTCTGTGATTCGCGCAGATCAATGCCTGCTTCCACATCAAATACGGCCTCGCCATCCCCATGCCGCACATGGACGTGAATGGGGCGGTGCTCGTTACTGTAGAAGAAAAAACTGAACCCGTCCTTATCGAATACTTTGGGCATCGCAATTCCGCTTCATAATCCGGTTTATGCCTGTCGGGCTAAATGAATGGCCTTTTAGCCCACGTGCGGCGAGTATAAACCGCGGGCGCGGTGGGGCAAGCGTTTTTACGCGCCGCGGAACGACGCATCGGAGCAGACGGGTCTTAATCCACCCTGTTATCAGGACATCGCCGGCCGCAGAACCTGCTGCTTCAGGTCATCGCGCAGCAACGACCAAAGCCGCAGATGCGCCTCCACCAAATTGTTTCGCGATCATGAGGTCAATTTACCATACGCCCGGCTGTTTGTCGCTCGCATTCAGGGCGCCCGCAACGCGGCGTTGCGCGCGCGGGTCGATTTTGCCATAGTACCCGCCGACACCATGCGCTCGTCGTCGAAATATGGTCTACTGCTCGGTTGGGGGCTGGCGCTCGCCGGCCGGCCCAGTCCCTGCTCCGCCGTGGTGGTGGACCGCTATGCCGCCGTGGTCAATCAACGCGTCATCACCACCCTGGACATCCTGGCGCAGTTGCAACCGCTCCGGCAGCAGTTGATGGAAACCAGCACCGGTACCGAGCTGGAGAAAAAGCTGCTGGAGGCTTACCAGCGGACGCTGAACAACCTGATCGAACGCGCGCTGATCCTGGAGGAATTCAACCGGATCAGCGAGAAGGACGGCATGAAGATCCCCGAGCAGCTCGTGGACAGCCGCGCCAACGAAGTCATCTACGAGCGCTTCAACAACAACCGCTCGGCGTTCTTCGAAGCCCTGGCGGCCGAACGCCTCACGCTGGACGAGTGGCGCGCCGAGACCAAGGATTACCTGATCCTGTCCATCCTCCGCCGGCGGGAAATCATGGACCGCGTGGTGGTCATGCCACGCGACGTGCGCGAATTGTACGCCCGCCGGCTGGACAAATACCGCGAACCGGAAAAGGTCCAGTTGCGCGTCATCGTCCTGCACCGCGGCGCGACGCCGGCCGAGCAGGCCGCCAAACTCCAGGCCGCCGAGCAACTGCGCGCGCAGGCGCTGCAAGGCGGCGACTTCGCCGCGCTGGCCCGGAAACATTCCGAGGGCCACCGCGCCGCGGACGGCGGCGACTGGGGTTGGATGGCACCCAAGGAACTGCGCGCGGAATTCGCTGCGGCCGTGGCGCAAATCACCACCGGCCAGATCGGCCCGGTGCTCGCTGCGGGCGACGAGCTGTATCTGATCAAGGTCGCGGCGCGCCAGGCCGAGCGGGTCCGGCCGCTGACCGAGGTGTACGCCGATTTGAGTGGCGAGGTGCGCCAGGCCGAGGGCGAACGCCTGTACAAGGACTGGATCAAGCGGCTGCAGCGCAGGTATTACGTGAAAATCTTCCCGGCGGAGTGAAGGCCATGAAACCGCCTCTGCGCATTGCCGTCACCCTGGGCGACCTCAACGGCATCGGTCCGGAGGTGACCCTGAAGGCCCTCCGCCGGCTCGGCCGCGTGCCCGGCGTGCAATTTGTCCTCGTGGGCGCCCCCGCCGCCCTCACGCCCCACCTCGGCCGGGGCGCGCCGCTGCCGCGCGGTCTGCTGCTGTGGGACCCGGTGCCGCATCTCGCGCCCCGCTATCGGCCCGGCCGCGTCGCGGCCGACGCCGCGCGCGCCGCCGCGGCGTGGATCGTTTTTGCCGCGCGCGGCTGCCAGGCCGGCCTGTTTGACGCCCTGGTCACCGCACCCATCAGCAAGGCGGGCTTTCAGCGCGCCGGGCTCCACTTCCCCGGCCACACCGAGCTGCTCGCCGCGCTGACTGGCGCCCGGCGGTTTGCCATGCTGCTGATGGGCGGCCCGCTGCGCGTCGTGCTCGTCACGCGCCATCTGCCGCTAGCCCAGGTGCCGGCGGCGCTGACCAGGACCAACATTGCCGAAGCCATCCGCCTGACCGACGACGGGCTGCGCTGGCTCGGCGTCCGTCGGCGCCGGATCGCGGTCTGCGGACTCAATCCGCACGCCGGCGACGGCGGCTTGCTCGGCCGCGAGGAAGTGGAACTGATCGCACCCGCCATCCGCGCGGCGCGACGGAACGGTATGACACTCACCGGCCCGGTGCCAGCCGACGTCGTCTTTTACCAGGCCGTGCATGGACGGCACGACGCCGTGGTCGCCATGTACCACGACCAGGGCCTGGGGCCGCTCAAGATGCTGGCCTTCGATACCGGCGTCAATCTGACCCTCGGCCTGCCGATCATCCGCACCTTGCCCGATCACGGCACCGCCTACGACATCGCCGGGCAGGACCGCGCCAACCCCGCCAGCATGGTCGCCGCCCTCCAATGGGCCATCCGCCTCGCCCGCCGTCCCAATCCGTGGAAGAAGAAGAAATAACCACGGAACACACAGAACAACACGGAAAAGGAAAATATGAACGCAGCGCCTGCCGATGTTCCGTGTGATTCCGTGTGTTCCGTGGTTTCCAAGCCATGAAATTGACCAAGCCATCGGACGTGCGCGCGCTGCTGGCGGATATGGACTTCCATCCCAGCCGCACGCTGGGCCAGAATTTCCTGATTGATTTCAACATCCTGACCATCCTGCTCGACGCCGCGGAGCTGAACCACCGCGACGGCGTGCTGGAGATTGGTCCCGGCCTGGGCGTGCTGACCGAGGGGTTGCTCAACCGCGCCGGCCGCGTCGTGGGCGTGGAGAAAGACCAGCGCCTGTTCAACTGGTTGGAACAACGTTTCGAACAGTTCCCGGCACTGGTCTTACACCACGCCGACGCGCTCGACCTGGACATGGACGCGCTGCTCGTCCGGGGCCTGAACAAGGTGGTCGCCAACCTGCCGTACGGAATCGCCAGCCGGTTCCTGATGAACGTGTTGGGCTGCGCGCATCCGCCGGAGCGGATTGTGGTTACCGTGCAAGCGGAGGTCGCCCGGCGCTTCGCCGCGGCGCCGTCCAGCCGCGACTACGGCCTCGTCAGCGTGCCGGCGCAGCTCGCCTATGCGGTGACCGTGCACAAACGCATCAGCCCGACCTGCTTCTGGCCCGCGCCGGAGGTGACCTCGGCCATTTTGCTGATGGTCCGGCGGCCCCAGCCGCTCGTGGCGGCGCCGGACCGGCAGGCCCTGCTCGACCTGCTGAAGTTCTGTTTCAGCCGCCGGCGCAAACAGCTTGGGACCATCCTGCGTCAATGGCCGGCCGTCGGCGAACGGGCGGTGGACGTGCTGACGGGCCTCGGCCTGGCGCCGACGGACCGCCCGGAAAATATCGCCCCCGCCGATTGGGCGCGGCTGGCCAACGCGCTTCCTTGACCAGTTCGGCCACGCGATCATAACCCAGACGCGTGGTGAGGATGGCGGGCAGGCCGAGGCTGGCCTCCAGATGGCGGCGGCCCACCTCGCAGTGGGCTGCCAGGCCGACGTGGCCGGCGGGCTATTCCATCGAGCTCACGGAGCGCCGCGCGGCTTTTTTATCACCATGGTGATGCTTGTCCGCCAACATGCGCTGCTTCTGCCGGCGCGAGCGGCGGCGCTTTTGTCTGCGGATCTTTTCGTGCGCCTGCTGCCGGGCGCTGGCCGCGCCGCGCTGCCGCGCCTCCAGTTCCTCGCACAAGGCCCGCCGGGCGAAAAACCGGTTCAGCGCCTGCGAGCGCTCGCGCTGGCATTTGACCTCGAGCCCGCTCGGCGCGTGCCGCAGCCAGACGCAGGAGGCGGTCTTGTTGATCTTCTGCCCGCCCGCGCCGGAGCCCTTGATAAACTTTTCGGTCAGATCGCGCTCGTGCAGGCCCACGCGCGCCATGCGCGCCAGCAGCTCCTGCTCTTTCTGAGGGGTGACGCCCACGTGCCACATGCCGGCAGGATAGACACGGCGCGGGGAAATGCCAACTGCGAAAGGTGGGGATGGGGTGGATGACGGGATTTGAACCCGCGACGGCCAGGGCCACAACCTGGTGCTCTGCCAAACTGAGCTACATCCACCAACCGGCGGAGAGCATACCCTGTTTTCGTCATAAATGGAAGCAAAAGCGCGGCCCGGAAATCAAACGAAGGGAACGAAGGATACTTCCCCGTTTTGTTATCTTTGTTGCCCTCTGTAGTAAAGCCTTACAGGCCTTCACGTTTCCGGCGCGGGCGGCGGCGGGGGATACTTGCCGTTCAGCGCGTTCTGCACGATTTCGCGCGTGTCCTGCGGGAAGTCGGCTTTGAGCATCCAGCGGACGAGGTTCGGCTCCTGCTGCACCGCCTCGCGCAGGTTGCGGCCCTGGTATTTGCCGAAGTTCAGCGTCACTTCGCCGCCCACCCACTTCAATTTCCCGGAGCGATCCGCCCATGTCGGGTCGCGTGGATTGCAGAAGTTGTCCAAGCCCTCCAGGTCGCGCGGCAAATCCGGATATTTTTCCAACTGCCCGGCCATCACGCGCAGCGTGGCCTCGACGTCGCCCAGCGCCCCGTGGGCATCCATGTGCAATTCACCGCAGTAATAATGCAACGCGGCGGTCAGATCGCGCGGCACCTTCTTGTGGAAGATACGCTGGGCGTCGAACACGCGCCGGCCTTCCACGTCCAGTATGACCCCGGCGCGCGCGAATTCCTCGACCAGCAGCGGAATGTCAAAACCGAGCACGTTGTATCCGGCGAGATCGCAGTCCTTCAGCACGCTGATCAATTCCGCCGCCTTCTGCCGGAAGACCGGGCAGCCCTTGACGTCGGCATCGGTGATGCCGTGAATCGCCGTGGTCTCAGGCGGAATCGGGCGCTCGGGGTCGAAGCGGAACTCATGGACCTCGCGCCGGCCGTCGGGCAGCAATTTGACGATGGCCAGATCAATGATCTTGTCCGTGCGGCGATTTATGCCGGTGGACTCGATATCGAAAACGGCCAGCGGCCGGTCCAACTTCAGTTTCAGCATGGATTCCTTGGGCGTCAAGGCGCTCCTTCAAAACGCCAGCCGCGCCGCGGCGCCGAGGAAGATCGTGTCGGTATTGATGTTTGAGCCGCTGAGCGTGGACCAATCCTCGAAGCGGTAGTTGGCGTTGATGTCCAGATGCAAGACCGGCAGGATTTCCAGATCCAGCCCGGCGCGGAACGCATAGAAGGTCTTGCTGGAGAAGTCGCCATCCGTGTAATAGCCGCCGATGCCCACGGCGCCGTAGATCGCTTTGCCGACGACCAGATAGGCCTGCGGCTCATAGACGTCCTGGGTGGAGCCGCCAAACCCTTTTTTCAACCACTCCACGTCCGCCTCGACACCAATCCATCCGGGGCGGTACTGGCAGGTCGCCACATAGGAAAAGCCGTCCTGGTCCACGTGTTGGACGTCAATGTTTTTCAGCGTCCGCCAGTAGTTGACACCCGCGCCCAACCGGAGGCCGCCCTCCGCCTGCGCGCCGACGGCCAGCGCCAACAGACCAACCACCACCGTCCAGCCCAGTCTTTTCGTTCTCATCGCTTACCGCTCCTTTCCTGTGCTACACGATCGCCCCGCCCACGGCTCGGCGCCACAACCATCGGCCGCCGGAGCCGGCGTGCGAAAAGAGGACGTTATCAGTAGAACCCTCCATTGTTCAACTACGAAACGAAATGGGTTGTGATGGGGGCATGGCACTTCTGCGGGGCGGGCGCCGAAAAGGCGCTTCTTGCGATGTTGGGCCATTAAAACTTAAAGGGCCGGGATCACCGATCCCGGCTACAGCAAAGCAAATGCGGCCTCCTGTAGCCGGGGTCGGTGACCCCGGCAAAGGCCCCCGCAGAAGTGCCATGCGCCCGTGATGGGGCCGTCACGATAGGGGCGCAGTCTTGTGCTACT
>JAPLSZ010000364.1:0-14883 GCA_026398385.1 Kiritimatiellota bacterium
CAACCAGTTGACGGTTTGTTTAAACGCCATCTCGCCCGCGAGCACTTCCCGCCATTGGACGGCGCGCCGGCCGCCATAGACCTGCTGCACCGCCGCGTCAAAAACATGCACCGCCGCGCGCCAGATGTCGCGGCCCGTGCCGTCGCCCTCGATGAACGGCAGGATGGGCCGATCCGGCACCCGCAGCTTACCGTCCGCGCCCATCGTGATCCTGTCGCCCGACAGCTTGTCGTTGGTCATCGTAGAAATCCTTAGCTAAGCCCCGTCGCTTTCCGCTACCGACCGTGCGCCTTTTACCAGAATCCGGACCCGCCGTCCAAGGAGGAAAGGCCGTTCGCCGTAATGGGTCAGTCATGGTAGGGCGGTACAGCCTTGTACCGCCATAAGCAGGGCGTCCCCATGCGGCCTCGGGACGCCACGGCCGGACTGGCCGTCCGGCCCTACCGCCATGTTCTTCCGCAAGTCGCCAACGACGCCCAATAATACAACCACTACCTTGACACATCTGCTACCTTGTGGTACTTTGTAGCCGCGCGCATGGAAAGCATGGGACATTTCGAGAACTGGGTGGTGCAACTCCGGCGGGGCTGGCTGGAGCTGTGCGTGCTCAACGCCCTGGCCGCGGGCGAACGGTACGGCTACGACCTGGTGCAGACCCTGGCGGCGATGCCGGGGCTCGACATCACGGAAGGCACCATCTACCCGTTGCTGTCGCGGTTGCGGATGCAGGGCCTCGTGGCCACGCGCCTGGAGGAGTCGCCGGAAGGGCCGGCGCGCAAATATTATGCGCTCACGCCTCCGGGTCGCAAGGCGCTGGCGTTGATGAACGATCACGTGGAACTGCTGGTGCGCCAGACCCGCCGACTGCGGCATGAAGGAGGATCACGATGAAACCATGGAATGAGGCCGCCGAAGAGGTGTTCAGCCAGTATTGCGACCAGCGGCGGGCCAACCTGTTGGCGGCGGGCGCCGATCCGGACGAAGTTTTCGCCGACTGGCGTTGCCACATCGTCGAAGCAGCCCTGCGGTCCCAAGCTGCGGAGGTGACGGCGGAGGAGGTGCGCCGGCTGCTGACCCGGCTCGACGCGGAACCCGCGGAAACGCCAGCGCCCCGCTCCGCGCCATCGGGGGCATCCGTGGCGTCCGGCCACAACGCGCGGCCGCTGTCCATCTTCGCCCTAGTGGCCCTGGCCCTGTTCGGCGTCGCCCTGCCCGTGATCACGCTGCTGGTCGAAGGACTATCCGGCCTGTGCGCCAGCATCCTCTTCGATCCGCTGCCCACGCTGGCGCATGTGGCGCTGATTACCCTGGTGCCCCTCGCCAATCTGCTGGCGCTGCTCGCGCTGCGCCACCCGACTTGGCGGCCCTGGAAAGCCACCCTGTGGCTGAACGGTCTGGCCATGGGCATCGCCTTGTATTACGCGCTGCAGTTCGCCGTCATCACCCCCTTCGCCTGCATCGCCCTGTTGTATCTGGGCCTGGGCTTGCTACCCCTATCGCCCTTGATGGCCTTGGTGTGCACCCTCCTGCTCCGGCGCCGCCTGCGCCGCATGGCGCCGGCCGCCGTGCCGGTCTGGCGGCCCCTGCTGACCAGCCTGGCCGCGCTGCTGCTGCTGGCCGCGCCGAAAATCATCACGCTGACGGGGCTGCACCTGGCGGCGGCGGATAACGCGCCCACCCGCGCCCGCGGCCTGCACCTGCTGCGTTCCTGCGGCAGCCGGGAGGAATTATTGCGCGCCAGTTATGTTCAACGAGCCGTTGAATTCGATCCGCTGGTGTGGCTGGCGCGCCTGCTGACCGCGCAGCCGCCGCCGCTGGAGCAAATCCGCGAGATCTATTACCGCGTGACCGGCCAGCCGTTCAACACCGTCCGCCCGCCGGACCTGCGCGGCCGGCGCGGCGCGTTGTTCAACGCGGACGAATGGGACTTCGCGCAGAGCGGCGAGCAGGTGGCGGCGCGCCTGCGCGGCCTGACGCTGGAGCAGTCGCGGCTCGATGGCCGCGTGGAAGCCGCCGCCGGGCTGGCCTATCTCGAGTGGACCCTGGTCTTCAAAAACAAGGACCCGGCCCAGCGCGAGGCCCGCGCCCAGATGCTCCTGCCGCCCGGCGGCGTGGTCTCGCGGCTGACGCTGTGGGTCAACGGCGAGGAGCGCGAGGCGGCCTTCAGCGGCCGCGGGCAGGTGCGGGCGGCCTATCAAAGCGTGGTGCAGCGGCGCCGCGATCCGGTGCTGGTCACCACCTGCGGCCCCGACCGGGTGCTGCTGCAATGCTTCCCCGTGCCGCCGAACGGCGGCACGATGAAAACACGGGTGGGCATCACCGTCCCGCTGTCCCTGCTCGCCAACGGCGAAGCGCTGCTGGCGCTACCGCTGTTCCTGGAAACCAACTTCGGCCTGGATGCCGAGGTGCAGCCTGCGGTGTGGCTGGAGAGCGATGGCGCCCTGACCGCGCCCGGCCTGACCAGCGAGCGGCTGGCGGACGGAAAATTTGCGCTACGCGGCACCGTGCTCCCGGCCGCCTTGGAACAGGGCACCGGCTGCGTCCTGCGCCCGCCGGCGCCAGCCCTCGCGGCGGTTTGCCGCCTCGAGCGCGGCGAGCCCGGTCGCCTGGTCCTGCAGACCCTCCGGCCGGTGAGCGCGCCCGCGCCGACCCGCTGCCCGCCGGCGCCACCATAGAGGTCTTCATGGCCGGCGATGACGTGGCGCCCTTGAAGGCGCCGGGCGCCCAGCCGCGCGAGCAACTGGCCGAACAGATTGCGACGTATACCTATGCCGGCGGCTCCGACAATGGCGCCGCGCTGGCGGCGGCCTGGGATGCGGCCGCCGCGCAGCCCGGCGGCGTACTGCTCTGGCTGCACGCCACGCAACCTTTGGAGTCGAAATCCACCGAAGCCCTCCGGCAACGCTGGGAACGGCGGCCGACCGGCCCGCCGCTGTTCGGCTATCAATTCGGCGAAGGGCCGGACCGTATCACGGAAAAAATGGAGGGTGTGGCCGCGTTCCAGGCCGTGCCCGCCGTGCGCGGCGCCGCGGCGGACTGGACGCCGCTGCTGGACGCCTGGGCGGGCCGGACCCTGCGGCTGGAGTACGAACGGCGGCTGATCGCCGCGGCCGAGGGCGCGCCCACCAATGCCGTCGCTGCGTCACTGCACCTCGCGCGCCTCTGGGCGGCGGACGAAATCCGGCGCCGCGCGGGCTCGCGCAAAACGGACGACCGCGAACAAGCCCTGCGGCTGGCGCGCACCTGGCAACTGGTCACCCCGGTCAGCGGCGCGGTCGTGTTGGAAAACGAGGAACAATACCGGCAGGCCAACCTGAAACCGGTGAACCCCGAATCCACGCCCGACGTGGTGCCCGAGGCGGGCACGCTCGCGCTGCTCGGACTCAGCGCGGCGCTCCTGGTGTTGGCGCATGCACTGCCCCGGTATTTCCGCCGCCGCAAACAAGAAACGGCTTGCGCCGGCGCCACATCCGGGGATTTGTCGTTCCCAGGGTGAGCATGTCGAAAAGCCCGTCATCATCTGTCGCCGTAAAACCGGCCAGCGGACCGGCGGTACTGTTGCTGCTGAGCGGATTGTTCATCATGGGCACGACCCTCTGGCCTCTTTACCTCCTGAGTCTTAACGACATCAGGGAAATCATTCGTTTCATTCTGACCGGCAAGGAGTTCTGGCCCGGCGGCCCTTTCGGCTGGATGTTACTGGCGTGGGCCGGCTTGTATTTGCTCGTCGGCGTATGGCTGGTGGTGTGCGGGGCCCGCGGCTGCCTCCGGCTCGCCCGGCACAGGGTCGCGGCCGCCCGCCCGCCATAAGCGCAATACCGGCGTTTCCACGGAGGACGGCTGGACCCAGCCACCGCCGGGTTCTGGAAATCTGCTTATCTGCACGCCCCTCGGGGCCTGGCCATCTGCGTTATGGCTGGCCTTCAACCCGGACCGCGCTCAATCGGCGGCCAGAGCTTCGAGCAATTCCGCAGGGCTGCACGTGGCGGTGCCCATCTTGCCCACGACCACGCCGGCGGCGTAGTTGGCGATTTCGGCCGCTTCACCGAACTCGGCGCCGGCGGCCAGCGCCAGCACGCAGGTGGCGATGACCGTGTCGCCCGCGCCGGAGACATCGAACACCTCCCGCGCGCGGGTCGGGACGTGGCGCGGCGGCTCGTTGCCGGATAGGAGCAGCATGCCCTGCGGTCCCAGCGTGACCATCAGCAGGCGCGGCGTCCATTTTTTCACGAGGATCGCGCCGACGCGGAGCAGTTCGGCATCGCGCAGCGGGTCGGCGCCAGGCGCCGTCTCCGGCACGCCCGCCGCGGCGAAAGCTTCCCGGCGGTTGGGCGTGGCGACAGTCAAGCCGGCCATCTGCAGGGAATCGTCCTTGGGGTCGAGACCGGACGGGATGCCGGCGGCGCGCGCGGCCGCGAGCGCGGCATCCGCGACGCGCTGCTGGAGCACGCCCTTGCCGTAGTCCTCGAGAATCACGCCGGTGGACTTTTTCACTTCCACGGCCACGCGGCGGCAGAAGGCGTCCAGCGTGATCTCGTCCAGGCGCAGTTGATCCTCCCAGTCCACGCGCACCACCTGCTGGCGCTCGGCGATGATGCGCGTCTTGACCGTGGTGCGCAGGTGCGGAAAATCCAGGACCCCGTCGGCCTGCATGCCGCCCTTGACCAGAATTTCCCGCAATTCACGGCCGGCGCTGTCGCGGCCCAGCAGTCCGCAGAGGGCCGTCTGGCCGCCCAGCGCGAGGACGTTCCAGGCGACGTTGCTGGCGCCGCCGGGCATGCTCTTTTCCCGGGTAACATGGAGCACCGGCACGGGGGCCTCGGGGGAGATGCGGCTGACCGTGCCGTAGATGTAGCGGTCGAGCATGAGGTCGCCCACCACGGCGATGCGCTGGCGCGGAAATAGTTGCAGCAGTTGCTTAACCCGGTCACTTTTGATCGTCATGACGGCCCTCCGTTTGCGGCTGCGCCGGCGGGCCCGCCGGCGCGGGTTTGATCCAGAAATCCTGCCCCGGCCCGCTGACTTCGTCCAATTCCAACGTGATGCTGGCAACAGGCACCTGCGCGGCCATTTTGACGGCCAGTTGCCGGGGATCCCGGGAGATCCAGAACCAGGCCCGTCCTTTGCGGATAAAGAGGCCCTGAAAGGCAGCCTTGGGTTCCACCTTGACGGTGGCCACCGTGCCGTAATGCTCGGTTTTGACCTTTTCGTTCTTCTGAATGTCGATGGAAAAATCATACATCTTTTCATCCGCCACAACGCGGTACACGGGCTGGGTGCCCGCGACAAACGGCCGGGTGCGCAGGAAATACATCATGGTGAGAATGTCGCGCGTATCGGCATCGATCGCGTAATCCGACTTGGCGCCGGACTTCTTGGATTCAAAGTGCGCCATCCGCCGCGCATGGTCGAAGGTGGTGATCTCATGCGTCCAGTAGCGGCCCTCGCTGATTTTCTTGGTGAAGCGCACCGGTAAAAAGGTGGCGGGGTCAATGAGGCTTTCGAGCAGGTCATTGACCGGATAGAACTTCTCCAGCACCCGGTTGGTGCGGGCGGTGGAGCGGATGGCCAGCAGCGGACGGCCGTTTTCCTCAACCCGCTCGAAAACCACGCGGGCCTGGCCGACGGGGATGATGCCCCAGTAGATCCGGTAGGAAATCGCCTCGCCCACGGGAAAGGGCAGCGCGGCGGCATTCATCAACGCCGGCGCGTTGGTGGCCGCCGGGGCGGCGGCCTTCGTGGCGGCCGGCGCCGCGCGGGTTTCTGTTGCCCCGCGGGCGGCCGGGCCGCCCGGGCCCGCCCCCCACACCGCGGCGCAAGACAACCCGCCCAACACCGCCAGCCACGCTCGCACCTCCCGATACATGCGGCACAGCATATAGAAGTCCGGGGGCCGAACGCAATGCGAAGATTTGACCGCCGCGCGCTTGGATGTTGAATCATCGGTGCAAGAGGGCTAGACTCGCCACGGTTTCATGAGGAGTTGATGGCCGACAAGGAGTCCATCGAAGTTATTGCGGATCGCGTCGAGAAGGTGGCCTGCACCCAATGCGGTCATCACATGGACGTTTCCGCCCTGCCCATGTTCACTCAGTTCGCCTGCCCGCAATGCCACACGCGGCAGATGGTGCCGGGCCGCCTCGGCGCCTTTCTGCTCCTCGAACGGCTCGGCTCGGGCGGGATGGGGGCCGTGTATCGCGGGCTGGACAGCGCGCTCGGCCGCGAAGTGGCAATCAAGATCATGCATCGTTCGCTGGGGGCCGATCCCCAGTTCGTCGAGAACTTTCTCCGCGAAGCGCGCGCGGCCGCGGCGGTCAACCACCGCAACGTGGTGCAGATCTTCTCGTTCGGCCAGGAAAAAGGCCAGCCGTACCTGGTCATGGAGTTGGTCAACGGCGGCCGGCTGGACAGCCTCATCACGGACGGCCAGGCGTTGGACGAGGCCAAGGCGCTCGCCCTCGCCTTGGATCTGGCCCAGGGCCTCCAGGCAGCGCAGGACCAGGGCTTGATGCACGGCGACATCAAACCCGCCAATATCCTGTTTGACCGGGCGGGCACCGCCAAACTGGTGGATTTCGGCCTGGCCAGTTTCATCCGCCAGCAGAAAACCGTCAGCAAGGAGATTTGGGGCACGCCGTTCTATCTCGCTCCAGAAAAAGCCCGCCGCCAGAAGGCGGATCACCGGGCCGATATTTACAGCCTGGGCGCCACCCTGTACCATGCCCTCGCCGTCCATCCGCCGTTTGACGGGGAAACCGCCACCCAGGTCGTGCTGGCGCGCCTGCAGGCGCCGCCGCCCGACATCGGCGTCGCGCGGCCCGACCTGCATCCGGCCACCAGCCGCATCGTGAACCGCATGCTGGCGCCGGATCCGTTCCTGCGGTATCCCAACTATCCCTCGCTGATCGCCGATCTGCAGGAGGCGCAGCAGGCCCTGCGCGCGGAACCAGCGGTCCACACCCCCCCGGCCGCGGCCGTCCCCCATAAAAACAATCTGTTCCTGTGGATCGGCACCGGGGCCGCGGGCGTCGCGCTGCTCCTGTTCGCCCTGCTGTGGAATCCCCATAGCGCACCGCCATCCCAGTTGGCCAACCCTACGGGACAGGTGCACGCGGTCACCGCGGTACCGGCCACGAATATGCCGGCACCCGCCACGAACCGGCCGACCGCCATCGCCAGCACCCCGGCGGCCGACCCCTTCTCCCCCGAGGAGGCCAAGCTGCTGGTCGCCGCCGTCGCGCCCCTTGCCCGCGGCGATGTGCGCCAGGTCACAGACCGGCTCGATGGGCTCCACCAGCAAGCGCTGACCAATCGCAACCAGCAGCTTTGGATTAGTTTGTTCCAAGCCATCGCGCTGCGCGCGGGCGACCGCATCCCGGAGGCCGAGCGGATCTTGCAAGCGCTGGACACCCCGGCGGCGCCGGGCGCGCCGGATCCCGCGCTGCTGCCGTGGACGCTGGCGGCCTTCTTGCTCGGCAAGCTGGACCAGAAAACGCTCACTACCGAAATGGCCCGGCAGCCGGCGTGGTACGGCGCCTTGGCGCACTTCGTTATGGGCCTGGAATTACTGCGCCGGGCGCAGCCGGAGCCGGCCGCCCAGCAGTTCGCCGCGTATCAGCCGCCGTCGGCCCAGACGCCGCTCTGGCCCTTCGCCTTCCAGCCGCTGGCGGTTCAGTGGAAATCCCAATGTCAGAATCTGCACCAAGTGATCACGGCCACCAGCCGGCAGATCAACAAGCAACAGTTCCAGCCGGCGCGCGCAGCCCTGGAAGCTTTGCGCAGCCAGATCAGCCCCTTCCTCGGCCCGCTCATTCAGCAGCAACTGGACAAGGTCAACGCCGCGGAGCAAAAGCTCGCGGCCGAGCGGCAACGCGCCGAAGCAGAACGGCAGCGCGCCGAGCAGGCCGCGCAACAGGCGCTGGCGCAAAAGGAAATCGAAACCGTCCAGGCGCTCCCGCCGACGCTCGCGCCGCTGGTGCGCCGGTACAACTTCGCCGGGGCGGCCGAACGCGCCGCCGCCGGCGCGGCCGCGCTGCAAACCGCGGCGGGCCGCGCCGCCGGGGAACAGCTCGTGGCGACCTGCCGGCAGCTCGAGGCCTTGCACCGCTTCGTCATCCGCCGGCTCTCGGCCGCGCAACCGCAGCCGTTTGTCGACCGCGAACTGGGCGGCAGCGGCGGCGTCCAGTCCGCCGACGCTGACGGGTTGCAAATTGCCCTCGGCACGGCGGGTTCGGCCATCAAACCGTGGGGCCTCATCAGCCCGCGCGTCTTCATCCGCATGGCCGATTACAGCCTCGCCAACCGCGGCGCCGCGGGTGACGAGTATGGCCGGCACCTCCTGGCGCTGGCCTTCTTCTGCCGGGAGACCGGCGATGCCCGCCTGGCCCAGCGTCGCGCCGCCCAAGCCGTCCAAGCGGACGCCAGCCTCCAGCCGACCGCCCAGCTCCTCTTCCCCACCCCGGTCGCGGCCACCAACGCCCCGCCGGTTCAACCGATGAAATGAGCCGCAGGCCGCACCGCGCGGCTAAGGCCATAAGGATCGCGTCTCGACCAGCGGCAGCAGTATTTTGATTTTTGATTCTTTTCTTGACACTCGGTGCAGTCTGTGGCAAAAAATGCAATCAGATAAGAAAGGAGTCTGGACAATGAAGAAATTCACATGCTACGCGGCAGCCTTCGTGTTGCTGGCGTTGCCGATCAAGATGGCCCGCGGCGAAATGTATGCCGAGGTATATGGAGGGTGGAACAGTGCCGCGAACGTCTCGGATCCGTTCTCGGTCACCCCGGATGCCCGTTTGGGAGTGCCGCCATTCAGGGCCAATTATCCGGGCCATATTGATTCCGCCTTCGAAATCGGCATCAAGCTGGGTGCTTGGTTTGACAAGCACGGCTGGCTGGGCGCCGAACCTCCCGACTGGATGCAGCATTGGGGCTGCTATCTGGACTACAGCCACCACAGCCTGAACTTCCCGAGTCAGGCCGGGACGAAGACCTTGCATTGGCCGCCGCCGTATGGTCCTTATACCTATGATTTTATCGCCGACAGCAGCGGTCGGGCAGATACCATCGCCTTCCTGCTCGCCTACCGGTATGGCCTCTGGCCTGATACCGAGGTCCCCTTTGGCCGGCTGCAACCTTATGTGGCTGTGGGGCCGGCGATTCTCTTCAGCAGTCAACATCCTGAGGCCACCACGCCGCCTTCGGGCCCGGACCTCAAGCATGATGATTTTGGCTCCGATTCACAGATAACCGTCGCTTGGGAGGCGGAAGCCGGAATGCGGTGGATGGTTCGGAAGAACGTCTCCCTGGACTTTTCCCTCAAGTACCGTTATGCGAAGCCCAGCTACGACTTCTCCATCGTGGATGAGGAAGGCTTCCAGCACAGCGTGACCATGGCGAATACCTATCAACTCTACAGCTTCCAACTCGGGGCGGCGTACCATTTCTAAGCTGCAGCTTGGTGGCGATCAAGTGCGCTGCGGGGATGAAGTGCAGGCGCTGACTGAGTTGCAGTGCTCACTGCCCTCCCCGGCGGCCGTGAACAATGCGCCGCCGGCGTGACCGCGCGGCAAACAATCTTTCCAGCGGCTGGAGGTTCGCCGTTTTGGGCGCGCAGATACAGATAGTCCTGCCTGCAATACCGGCAGCGGATGCGCGCGCGGTTCAGCCGCGCGCCTGTTGCCGCAGCCCGGCGTCGGCCAGGACCAAGGCCGCCATGGCCTCGACCACCGGCACGGCGCGCGGCACGACACAGGGATCGTGCCGCCCGGCGGCGGCCAGGGTGACCGGCCGGCCGTCGAAATCCACCAATGCCGCCCTGTATGCCGCCGCTGCGATTGGTCGCGGTCCCCAGCCGGCCGCCCTTGCTCACAAAGGTGTCGTTGTGCGCCGAGCCGCGCAGCCGCGCGCCGGCAAAGCCGGAGCCGATCTCGAAGCCCTTGGTCGCCGGCAGCGACAGCATCGCCTGCGCCAGTTGCGCCTCCAGCTTGTCGAACACCGGCTCGCCCCACCCCGCCGGCACGTTCCGGCAGACGCAGGTGACGATGCCACCGACGGAATCACCGGCGTCGCGCGCGGCCACGATTTCCGCCTCCATCCGTTGCGCGGCGGCGGCCTCCGGGCAGCGGACGGCAGACTGGTCCACGTCGGCGCGGCTGAGCTTCCGGCCGGTCAGGTCGGGCGCATCCACGGCGCCGACAGCGCTGACCCAGGCGACGATGCTCACATCCCAGCGGACGCGGAGAATCTTCTCCGCCACGGCGCCGGCGGCCACGCGGCCGACGGTCTCGCGCGCGCTGGCGCGGCCGCCGCCGCTGGCGGCGCGGACGCCATACTTCATCTGGTACGTGAAGTCCGCGTGGGACGGCCGTGGAATGTTCGCCAAGCCGGCATAATCGCCGGGCTGCACGTCGCGATTCATCACCAGCAGCGCGATGGGGGTACCCAGCGTCAGGCCGTTTTCCACGCCGGAAAGGATGCTGACCGTATCCGCCTCGGCGCGCGGCGTGGTCAGCGCGCTCTGGCCGGGGCGGCGCCGGTCGAGCTGCGGTTGGAGATCCGCCGCGGCCAGCGGCAGCCGCGGCGGGCAGCCGTCCACCACGGCGCCGACGCCGCCGCCGTGGCTTTCGCCGAAGGTGGTGACGCGCAGAATGGTTCCGAAACTACTCGACATATTCAGCCTCGTGGTTGCCGTTTGTTGCTCCGCCGTCCCGCCCCCCGCTGACGCGCCGGATGACGAAGACCCGTTCACGCGCAGCGACTTTGCCCCTGTGCCGCCTTGCGGTCAAGCCGATTGCACCTCTTCTTGTTGGCTCGCATCGCTATTCATCAAGGACTGCTCGCAGGTTTATATTCTTGCCACAAACCTTCCTCATCCACCGCCAACACATCCATATCGCGCTGCAATTGCAATTCCGCCACCCGGCTACCAACCAACGCGGCATTGACCGCGTTCTGGGCCAAGACCAGCGCATCCTGCGCATCGAGCGCGTCGCGCATCAGGGCCTGGCCGGCCGGCAGCAACCGTTGCGTGCTCTCGACCCGACGCTGGGCCAGGCGCAAGGCCTCCTCCTGAATCAGGTAGGCTTCGCGGGTGTTTTGCAGATTGCGCAACGAGCGCCGCACCTCCAGCTTGATCTGGTCCTCCGTTTCCTGCTGCGCCCGCACCGTCTGCTCCAGCGCGATCAGGCTGTTGCGATAGGCGTTGCGTTCCGCCGTGCGTTCCCACGGCAGGTCCAGCTCCAGCCCCGCCCGGTAGTTGCCGGACGCCGGACTGAAGCGCGCGTTCGGCCGGGACGCGGAATACAGCGACCGGCTCTCGCCGACCCTGGCGGCTGCGGTGAGCTTGAGATCCGCCCGCAGCCCGTCGCGCGCCACAACCACGGCTCGCTGCGCATCCTCCACCTGGCCGCGCGCCACTTTCAAATCCATCCGCCGCGCCAGCGCCAGTGGCAGGGCTTGCGCCGCCTTGATCTCGAGCGGGGCCGTCTCCGGCGCGTCCGCGGCGACCTGCAAGTGGCTGGCGCTGACGGCGAGGCGCGTGAACTCCTGCGGATCGAGTTCCACGCGGGCATCGGTGGGCAGTCCCAGTTTGACTTTCAAACCGTCCAGGGCCGCTTCGTAACTCTGCCGGGCGTCCAGCAGCCGGTTGCGCGCCTGCAGTTCGGCCTGTTGGGCCTGATCCACCTGGATTTCCGGCAACCGGCCCGCCTGGGCCAGTTCCCGGGCCTGCCGCCAACCGGCCAGCAACCGCGCGTGGCTATCCCCGGCCGTCTGCACCTGCTGGCTCTGCTGCAACACCGCCAGATAGCCGTCCGCAATGTCCACGGCATACACGGCTTTATAGCGCTCGAAGTCATAAATGGCATACACCACATTCCGTTCGGCCTGCGTCAGCGGTTCCAAAACCACCGCCCGGCTGGCGCCTCGCAGCAGGGGCACGGTAATCGTCGCATCGGCCAGCAGGCCGAGGGCCGAGTCGCGGTCGAGCGTCAGCAGCTTGACCAGGTCCAACGCCAGTCTGCCGGTGAACGCGGCGCCGGTGGCGAACTTACGGGTCACCTTGGCCGTGACGTTGTTGTCGACGCCGCGCACGGGCTGCGCACCGGAGTGATCCTCGAGATAGGCGCTGGATAACTGGCCGTCGTACAGGGCGCCGAGTTTCACCCGCTCCAGGTCCAGCGCGAGGGCGGCCATGAAAATAGCTTCCTTGCTCTGCTGGTACGCCCGGTTGTTCCGCGCGCCCACCTGCAACGCCGCGCCCAGCGTCAGGCGCACGGCCTTCCCGGCGGCCAGGCTCACGATCCGCGGCCGGAGGTTGGTTGTGCCCAGCGAGCCCGGCAATTGCTGATCCAGCAGCAGGCGCCGGCGCAACGTGTCGGCCGGCCGCTCGATCGTGAAGGGCGCGTTCTGGCCGACGGTTTGGGCCCGCAGCCGGGTGACCATGTTCGTGGCCGTCTCGTCCGCCTGGCGGCGGTAGGTTTCCGGGGAACGGCAGCCGGCGCCGGCCAGGAGCGCCAGCGCCACGCCGGCGGCCACCCGCGCCGGTTCAAATGGCGTGCGGCAATTCATCGAAGGTTTCATCTTAAAAGCGATCCGGTGAGCTGACCAGCAAAACTTTCACGAAGCTCAAAAAAGTTGAGGTGCGGTCCTCCAGAGCCTATCATGCCGTCGTGACCCGGAATGAAAAGAACCTGCTCATCTTCTGGCTGCCGCCGCTGAGCTGGGCCGCGCTTCTCTTTGTGGCGAGCGCGACGACCTTTCCGCCCGGCCTACCGCTGGGCCCGGCGGGGCTCATCCCCCACGTGGACAAGGTGGTGCATGCCGGGCTGTACGCGGTGTTGGCGGTGCTGCTCCGGCGCGCGCTGCGGAGTGAGCAGCGCTGGTCCTGGCGGCGGGCGGCGGCGGGGGCCTTCGTGCTGGCTTCGCTCTACGGCGCTACGGACGAATTTCACCAATGGTTTACTCCCGACCGCAGCATGGATTTCTGGGATTGGACCGCGGACACCCTCGGCGCCGCGGTGGTGTTTCTCATGCCAGGCAAACCATGAACAGGACGCAGGCCCAATCCAGGATCGAGCGCCTCCGCGCGGAACTGAACCGCCACAACCGCCTGTACTACGTCGAGGCGCGGCCGGAAATCTCCGACCAGGAGTATGACCGGCTGTACCAGGAGTTGCAGGATCTGGAGGCGCAGCACCCCGAGCTCGTCACGCCCGACTCCCCCACCCAACGCGTCGGCGGCGAGCCGCTGAAAGAGTTCCGCAGCGTCGCCCACCTGCAGCCCATGATGTCGCTGGACAACACCTACAACTTCGAGTAACTGCGCGCGTTCGACGCGCGTGTGCGCAAACTGCTGCCCAACGAGCAGGTGGATTACGTGCTGGAGCCTAAAATCGACGGCGTGTCCATCAGCCTGCGCTACGCGGCCGGCCGGCTGACGCTGGGCGCCACCCGCGGCGACGGCGCCACCGGCGACGATATCACCGCGAACATCCGCACCATCAAAGCCATCCCTCTGTCTCTTTCTCCTACTCCTAATCTTAATCTTTCTCTCCCCCCGCTCCTGGAGGTCCGCGGCGAGGTCTACATGCCGGTGGCCGGTTTTCACAAAATGAACGTGGCGCGGGAACGCGACGGCGAGGAACCCCTGGCCAATCCGCGCAATGCGACGGCGGGATCGCTCAAGCTGCTCGATCCCCGCAGCGTGGCCCGACGTCCGCTGGCGGCCGTGTTCTATGCCGTCGGCGCGGCGGCGACGCTCTGCCAGACCCAAGCCGATGTGCTGGAAACGTTGAAGGCCCTCGGTCTGCCGACGCCGCAATACTGGTGGGTGTGCCGGGACATGGAGGAGGTCATCCGCCGCACGGCGGATTTCCAGCAACGCGCCGCAGACTTGCCGTATGAGATTGACGGCGCCGTGATCAAGGTCAACCGTCTCGACCAGTGGGCGCGCCTCGGCGCGACGGCCAAGGCGCCGCGTTACGCCATCGCCTACAAATACAGCCATGCGCAGGCTCGGACCCGGCTCCGGGCCATCACGGTCCAAGTCGGTCGCACCGGCGTGCTGACCCCGGTGGCGGAACTGGAGCCGGTCGCCCTGGCGGGCTCGACCATCGCCCGCGCCACGCTGCACAACGAGGAGGAGATCAAGCGCAAGGACATCCGCGTCGGTGACCTGGTGATCGTCGAAAAGGCCGGCGAGGTGATCCCCGCGGTGGTCGGCGTGGCGCCGGACCAGCGGCCGCCGAAGGCCCAACCGTTCGACCTCCAGCGCCATCTGCGCGGTCAATGCCCGGCCTGCGGCGGGCCGATCCGGCGCGACCCGGAATTCGTCGCCTGGCGCTGCGAGAACATCGCCTGCCCCGCCCAGCTTAAACGCCGGCTGGAACACTTTGTCATGCGCCGCGCCATGGACATTGAGGGCCTGGGCGAGGTGCTGATAAACCAGCTCGTCGAAAAGCAACTGGTGCAGGATGTCGCCGATCTATTCAGCCTGACCGCGACGCAACTCGCCGGCCTGGATCGCATGGGCGAGAAATCCGCGGCCAACGTGGTGGCGGCGCTGGTCGAAAGCAAACAACGCGAGTGGTGGCGGCTGCTCCACGGCTTGGGCATTTTGCACATCGGCGAGGGTGCGGCGCGGAAACTCGCCGACCATTTTTCATCCCTGGACAAACTCCTGGCAGCGGATCTCCAAGCCTTGGAGGGCGTCCCCGATTGCGGCCCGGTTATGGCGCAAAGCATCGTGGATTTCTTCCAGAATCCGCGCAATCGCGCCGTGCTTGAAAAACTAAGAACCGCCGGCGTGACGCTGCGCGCCGCGCCCGGCGTCCGGCCCGCGGCCACCGGGGGGTCTTTCTCCGGAAAAACCGCGGTGATCAC
>JAPLSZ010000364.1:14929-15272 GCA_026398385.1 Kiritimatiellota bacterium
GCGGTGATCACCGGCACGCTGAACCAGTGGTCGCGTGACGAACTCCGCGATCGGCTGCGCAGCCAGGGCGCTGTCGTCACCGACAGCGTCAGCAAGAAAACCAATTTTCTGATCGTCGGCGCCGACCCCGGTGCCAAGCTCGACAAGGCCCGGAAATTCGGCGTGCCGGTTCTGCGCGAGCCGGACCTGGCGGGTAAATTGGCCTGAAGCGCCGCAGCGGGTCAGGCGCGGTACGCTTGGGGACCGCGCCGGCACCCGCTGGTTCGGCCTGCCTTGCCCTGTCCAGAATCGCCTTCCAGTAGACCGCGGAAAGATAAATCCTCGTCAAGGTCGGGCCAGTGCA
>JAPLSZ010000176.1 GCA_026398385.1 Kiritimatiellota bacterium
CCTGGGCGCGCAGCGTGTTCATGCCGGCCGCCTTGGCCAGTTCGAACAGCCGTGGGAAGTGTTGGGGAAACCGCCCGGGAAAAATGTCAGGCATGACGAGGTTCGAGCCCATTTGACGCATCGGGCGGCCGTTGACGACCAGCTTCAGCGGATTGCGGAGGTTGGCCGGAGCCCCCGGCACTTGTTCCCAACGAATCTCGCGCACGCCGAAGCGGGTCGTGCGACTATCGAGGAGCCGTCCGGTGGCGGCCTCCTCGATCTTGGCCTCCAGAAGGTATAACGGCTGCGCCCCTTGGCCGTTCGGCCACCACAGGGCGGGCCGATCCAACGGCAGTTCGGCCTCCACGGTGTTGCGGCCCTTGCGCAAGCACACGTCCGTTGTCCGGGCCGCCGTGGCGCCGTGGCCGACGATGCGAAAGCCGGCCCGGGCGTCCACCTGCTCAAGACTATCCACCTCCAGCGTCGCGTGCACGGTCGCTTTCGCGTATTGGTCGCTCAGCGTGGTCCGTACGCGCGTCCACTCGATGCGGGCCGGCCCCGTCGCCACCAGGTGCACGTCGCTCCAGATCCCGAGCGTGTAAACGCCGAACGACCAATCGATGCCGGGAGCATTGCCCGGACATTTCAGGTCCTTCAGATGGCGGCGAAAGGCCGTGGGCCACTGCGGCCAGGATAAGCCCGCGGAGGGGATCGGCTCGCGATGGATTTTCACGGCCAGGCGATTGGTCCGGCCCGCTTGCACGGCATCGGCCAAATCGAACCCAAACCGCCGGTACATGCCCGAATGGGCGCCGAGCCATCGGCCGTTGAGCCACACCTCGCACTCGAAATCGACGCCCTCGAAGACGAGGCCGAGGCGGCGTTCCGCCCAGTCCTGCGGGACCACAAAGTCCTTGCGATACCACCAGTTTTTCGTGGCGACCTTGTCGACACGCGGATCGCCGGCGCCATAGAACAGCGGCTTCAACTGGTGGGCCGCTTCGAGATCGGTTTGCACGTTGCCGGGTACGGTGGCCGGCGTCCAGCCGGGCTGGTCCGTCGCGGCCGTGGCCAACATCATGTTCGAGCGCTCGCTGTCATCTTCGTGAATCCACCAGTCCGATCCGCTTAGCGCCATCCGCGCCGGCGCATGCGCCCCTCCGACGAGCGTCTGCCGCAGCGGCGTGGCGGGGGCCGGATTCGCCGCCGACACCGCGCCGGAGAAGGTCACTCCGCCCTTCGCCGGTTGTTCGGCACGGAGGCCCAAAGCTCTGCGAATCGCCGGCGTGATTACTTGGGCGCATCCTTCCGCGCCAGGATGAAGACCATCCGGAACATACTTGTCGAAAAGGGCTTTGTCCTGCTCCAGGAGCTGTTCCCAGTTGACCTGGTGGTCAATGAGTCGCAGCTTCCGCGCGCGCGCCACATCCCGGTACATTTGGTAGTAGTCTTTGTACTGGGGGCAGCGTTCCAGATGAATCCCGGTCGGCGGAGTCATGGTCATCAGGATGATCTCCGAGTCCGCCTTGGCTGACAGGATGCGGGCGATCATGTTGGTAAGGTTGCGCCGGGCGTCTGACACAGACGTCTTATAGTCCAGGTAGGCGTCGTTGATGGCGAATTCGATGAACACAGTGTCGGGTTTCTTCGCTAGGACGCGCGCATCGAGGTTATCCACGCCCCACTTTGACCACATGCGACTCTGGCCGCTATTGATGACCGTTGCCAACCCGGGAAATTCCGCCTGCAAGGCTTGCTGCAATTGACGCACCCAGGCGCCCCCTTCCGTAAGACTCGTCCCATATGTAACGACCGTTTGCTGCTTGCCGGCCTTCAGCCGTGCAACAAGTTGGCTGTCCTCCCCGGCCAGAGCGTGATTCACCATGGTCAGGATCACGATGGTTGCTGCGATACGTCTCATCGCCCCTCCTTCATTGCTGTTGCGCTGGAGCAGTACCAGTCCGACATCGATCACCGTGTTCTTTTTCATGATGTTTGCTTTCCCCCGATGCGCAGCAAGAGACAGCCGTGTCCTGGGACCTCGGCGCGGTATTCGTCCTTTGCGACGGTTAGATTCTGCTGCCGCCACAGGTCGCGGACTTTTTGCGGGCCAGTGATCCCCAGGTCCTTCCACCGCGCGGTCACTTCGGCTGGCCGGCGGCCGCGATTGAACAGGCCCACGGCCTTGGAGCCGTCCTCCATGTCCTTGGCCCACACTTCCAGATCGCCCTCCTTGGCCACTCGGCCCGCCTGGCGGCCCAGCGGGTCCTGATTGACCTCGATCACCTCGTCGTTGGTCAGCAGACTCAGGGTGAACTCGTCGAGTTCCGTCAGGTCGCAGCCCAAAAGCAGCGGCGACGCCAGCAGACACCAGAGGCTGATGTGGGTGTATTGTTCGTCGGGTTTCAGGTTGGAGGGCCAGTGATTGGCGCCCCAGCCGACCCGCCCGACGACCAGCATGTCGGGGTCGTTCCAATGGCCGGGTCCGGCGGCCTGTGCGGGCCCGGCCCGCTCGAACCCGCAGCGGGCCACCGTCTCCCATTTGTCATCAATGTCGCCGGTGGTGCGCCAGCAGTTGCCGCCCACGCTCGCCGCCCATTCCCAGGGCTTGTCGTTGCCGAAATTGCAGACGCTGAAGACGATATCGCGGTTCTGTTTCCGCAACAATTCCCCCATAACCATGAACGGCAGCTTGTAGCCATTCGTTGCGCCGGACGGTGCGCTGTAGGAACACATGTCGTATTTCAGATAGTCCACGCCCCATTCGGCGTATTGCTGCGCGTCCAACTCCTCGTGGCCGCAACTCCCCTCGCAGCCGCCACAGGTCCGCGGGCCGGGTGAGGAATAAATCCCGAACTTCAGCCCGAGATCATGGATTTCAGCGATGAGTCCCTGCATGTCGGGAAACCGGGGGTTCGGCACAATTCGGCCGTCCGGCGCGCGCCGCGGGCCCTGCATGGTGGGATCCTTCGACTCGTGGTGCACCTGCCAGAAATCGTCGATGTTGATGTACTGCCAGCCGTGGTTGATCAGCCCGCTGGCGGCCATCGCCTTGGCGGTGGCGCGGATTCTTTCTGTGTTGATATCCCGTGCATAACAGTTCCATGAGTTCCAACCCATCGGCGGGGTCAGGCAGATCGTGTCGCCCACCACCAGTTTTAACTCCCGCCGCGCCGCCCCCTTGCCGTTGGTGGCGGTCAGGTCTATCGGATAGGTCCCGGCCTTGGCCACGCTGCCGGTGATGCGGCCCGTCTGACGATCCAGGGCCAGGCCGCGCGGCAAGCCCTTGGCGGCAAACCGCATCGGGCGTTCGCCGGAGGCGGCGATCGTGTAGAGGCAGGGCTTGCCGGGCCGCACCCCGAAGACCCGGGCGCCGTTGATGCGCGGGGTGGCCGGCACGGGCGGCGTGAGCAGTCCCGGCGGCGGAGCCCTGCTGGTGGCCAGCACTGCGTCAACGGCGGTTTCAAATTTCGCCTCCGCCCAATCCGCGTGATCCTGCGCCTTGCCGTCCCCGGCCTCGCCCACTTCCAGCAGCAGCGTCTTGATGTCCGCCAGATTGACGTCGCACGCTTTTGCGGCTTGGCCGGCCCGCAGCACGCCGCTTTCCCACAGCAGCTTGCCGTCACCGTAGACAAAGAATTCCACACTGGCCGTCTTATCGTTGATTTCGTTGTCCACGCCGACGGTGGCGGAGAACCTCAGCGCCCCGCCCTTCAGGTTGACCTGCAGCCGGCTTTCGGCGTGCGTGCCGAACCCGCGCTCGAACTTCCGGCCGCCCAGGCTGAGCGGTTGGCCGCCCACCGATTTGTTCTTTTGCGGCGCGCCCCAGCCTTGCGTGGCAACGCCCAGGTTCAAGTCGTCGAGCCAAACGGTTTTGGCGGAGGCTGTCGGCGCGCTGGCCGTCTGCGCGCGCCAGGCATCCTGCAGTTTGCGCACCGCCGGCAGATCGGTAGACAGGGCGTTGTCAAGAATATCGCTGGACTGTTCGAACCGCGTTTTTTCCGCATTCACTGCGAGCACGGTCGGCAACTGGTTACCGGCGGACTGCAGCGCCTCCTCCAGTACGCTCAGGCCGGCAAGATCGCGCTGCTGGATCAGTTTGGTGGACTCCTGCCCCTGCCGCTGCACATCGCGGATGGTGGTCTCAAATTGCTTCCGCAATTCGTCCAAGCCCGGCATGCTGTTCGTCGTGGCTTCAGCGGCGCGCCCGACGCCGCACCCCAGTGTTAGTAGCAGGGTGATGACAGGCGGAAGCAGGCTGAATCTTTTCATGGTTTGATCCCCCCTATGACCTTCTCTCCGTGACCATCTCGGGCCATTCCGTCCGGTGTCATCTTCAAAACGGTCCGTCCGAGTATCATTTGAGCGATGTGCGGCGAGTATAAATCTCTGGCGCGGCTGAGCAAGCATTGATTTATTGGGCCTGTACCAGATCATGCCGACGGGTGGTACCAGGTCGCGCCGTTGGGCGAGTTTACGCATTCGCAGGCCGGCGTGGTCCAGGTGATCGACTGGGAGGCGTGTGAGGCGATGGTGACCCGGTTCGTCGCGGGCGCGAAAGTCCCCAACTTTGCCGGGCTGCGGGCTGCTCCTGCCCGGTTCGCTCCACCGCGGTGTGCCCACCCCACGTCCGGCCATCCTCGCCGCCAAGCCATGGCCCCCGCTGGGGGCCTCGCCTGCAACCATTCCCCTTGCTGTGTGCTATGAGAAGCCTGTCTAGAACCAATAAAATAGTGTCAAATGGAAGTTAGGACGTGACACCCATGAGGAATGCGGCGAGGTTAGCCAGCGCGTGCTCGACAAGCTCGAATCGGACAAGTGGGACTGGTTCCTGGACTGCGACGGATGCACCGGCGTCTCGGAAATCTACTGGCCCACGATCTACTTCCCGCCCTGCCTGCGCCACGACTTCGACTGCGCGACCGGCCACAACGGTTGGCAGACGAGCCGGCGCTTCTATCGCATCCAGCGCGCCTACGGCGTGTCCGCGGTGCGCTCTGGCGCCCGCGCGGCCGGCGTTACGCTGGCCTGGTATGCCTGGCTGAAGTGGCGCGGCTGAGGGGTGGGAAATCTTTTTTTCTGAACCAATGACCTTCAGGCTGCGCACCTGAAGAGCTACCGTACGATTTATTTCTACGATTTTTCCTATAGCGGAGCCGTGCACAAACCGTGCACACGAGGCACAGAATTTCACAAAATTTCAGGGCGCTGCAAAAAGTTTTGCTTTGACGGCGACATGCAGAAAACCATTGAAAACAAAGGGCCGGAACGCTTGTTCCGGCCCTTCAAATTGGTAGCGGGGGTTGGATTTGAACCAACGACCTTCAGGTTATGAGCCTGACGAGCTACCA
>JAPLSZ010000161.1 GCA_026398385.1 Kiritimatiellota bacterium
CGGCGATCTCGGCGCGTTGGCCGGCGACACGGCTTTCCTGCCGACGGCCGCCTTTTGCGGCCGGCTGCGGGGCGAATTCTTGAACCTGACCGAACTCGTCTGCGGCTCGCGGTTTGGCCGCGGCTGGCTGCAGCCCGGCGGCGTTGCATTCGACGTGGACGAGACGCGCGCCGGCGATATGAGCCGCCGGCTGACGGCCGCGCGACGCGACGTCACCGGCGCGCTTGACCTGCTGTTCGGCACGCCATCGGTGCTCGCCCGCTTTGAGCATACCGGGGTGGTCGCGCGCGCCGACGCCGTCGCCCTCGGGTTGGTGGGACCCGCGGCCCGCGCCAGCGGGCTGGAACAGGATGCCCGCCAGGATTTTCCCGGCGGCATCTTTCGCTTTGCCCATGTGCCGGCATCAACGTGGCATACCGGCGACGTTCTTGCCCGCGCCTATATCCGGCGGCTGGAGATCGAACGCTCCGCGGAGTTCATCCGGGAACAGCTCGCGGCGCTGCCGGCGGGCGAGGTGCTTGCGCCGCTGCCGCCGCTGGCTGCGGGCAGCCTCGCCGTCGCCTGCGTCGAGGGCTGGCGTGGACTGATTTGTCATGTGGTGGTCACGGATGCGGCGGGGCGCCTGGCGATGGACAAGGTGGTGGACCCCTCGTTCCACAACTGGCCGGGGCTGGCCCTGGCGATGCGCAACGAGCCAATTTCCGATTTCCCATTGTGCAACAAGAGCTTCAATCTTTCCTACTGCGGGCATGATTTATGATCCAGGCCTTACTCGAACGCTGGCGGCAGGGACATCGCACGGGGGCGTTCCCCGCGGTCGAGCCGGCATTGCCCGACCGCTTCCGCGGCCGGCCGGAGCTGGACGCCACGCTTTGCTGTGCGCCCTGCACTGACTGCGTAGAGGTCTGTCCGGTCGGTGCACTGGGCCGTTCGGTGGAGCAGGGCTTGCGACTCGATTTGGGACGCTGCCTGTTTTGCGGGGCCTGCGAGCGCGCCTGCCCGGTGGGGGCGCTGCGGTTCACGCGGGACTACCGGCTGGCCGCGCGGCGGCGGGACGAACTCGTGCTCGGCAGCGCCTGGGCCGGGCAGCGGCAACTGCTGGATGAGCGTTACCGCCGGTTGTTCGGCCGCTCGCTCAAGCTGCGCCAAGTCAGCGCGGGCGGCTGCAACGCCTGCGAGGCGGACACGAACGTACTCAACACGCCGCTTTTCGATCTAAGCCGGTTCGGCATTCAGTTGGTCGCCGCACCGCGGCATGCCGACGGACTGCTGGTCACCGGCCCGGTCACGCAGAACATGCGCGCGGCCGTGCTGAAAACCTACGCCGCCGTGGCCGAGCCGAAGCTGGTCATCGCCGTCGGCGCGTGCGCCAGCGCCGGGGGCCCTTATATTGATCATCCGGAAACCGCCAACGGCGTCACGGATCTGCTGCCGGTGGACCTGTTCATTCCCGGCTGTCCGCCGCATCCGTACACCATCCTCCACGGCCTGCTGGGACTGCTGGGGCGGCTGGAAAACGCCTGACGGGGGCGGCCCGGGGTCCTTGCAGGATGGTCTGCCTGCATTTGGATTTTAGCCTCCGCGTTCGTGATTTGACTGTTTACCATGCCGCCCCCTTGCACGGACTGACTCAGTCCTCTCGCTGCATCAAGCACTTTGGCCATGTCGATTCTGCTGAAAAAACTCCCGCGCACAGGGCAAGCGTCCCCGCGAGCCGCAGGCGGTTGTTGATCCGTTTCCCTCATGGGGTCGCTGAGTTCGCAGCGCGTTGGTTGCTCGCTCCTAGGCCTGCGGATGATCGTGAGGCTGGGCGTGGTCAGGCGCTGCGCCCGGCCCGCCGACTTCAGGCGCGGCCTTTTTCAGGAGTTCGTCCGTGGCGGCCATATGCGCCGCGGCCTTGTCCAGCAGCGCGGCCAGGGGCTCCGCTCCTTCCGTCCGCGCCGCTGCGGCCCATTGTCTGAACTCGGCCCCATGGCTGCGGTTGTGTTCAATCCAGTGCGGCAGCAGAATCCGCAGCTTCTCGATCGTCGTTTTCGGATCCATGTCAGGCCTTCCTCCCCGTCTTGATCAGGGTGACCTTGTTCTCCAGAAAATCAAACCCGCTGACCGCCGCTCCCTGGATGAGTTTCGGCGGCTCAAACAGGGTGTTGACCAGGATGCCCGCGGCGGTGACTTTAAGGAAAGCCGCGTTTTCCAAAACCACCTCTTCATGGTCGCCCTGCTTCAGGATGATGCGCATCTGGCACATATCGCCCCCTCCTCCGTTGAACTAAACGCTGTTTACGGTGCACGCGCCCCTTTCAACTCCGCGACCCGCCATCCATGAGTGTACACGGAGAGCTGCTCGTCCCGCAAGAACCCGCACAGGGTGATGCCGAGCCGATCGGCCGTCTCGACCGCGGCGGCGGTCGGCGCGCCCACCGCCGCCACGACCGGAAGACGGGCTCTGGCCGCTTTCACAATCAGCTCCAGGCTCGTACGGCCGGACAGAAACACGCCCACGTCGCCCAGCGCGCGGCCCCGCAAAAGCGCGTGTCCGATCAGCTTGTCGAGCGCATGGTGGCGGCCGACGTCTTCCTTCGCGCACAGGACCTGGCCGGCCGCATCAAAAAAAGCCGCGGCATGCGCGCCGCCGGTCAGATCAAACAGCGGCTGCCTGGCCCGGACCGCCGCGGGCACACGGTACACCGTCGCCACGGAAACCCGCCAGGGGCTCTCGACGCGGCCCAAGGCCGCCACCATCGCGTCCAGGTCCTCCCGTCCGCACAGTCCGCACGAAGAGGTGATAAGCAGCGTCCGGCGCGGTTTGTCTTGGGCGTTGGCGGTTTTCACGGTGATGACGTCCGGGGACTCCGGACACTCGCGCAGCAGCAGAATATCGCTCAGTTTCGTGATCAAACCCTCGGTGAAAAGAAAGCCGACGACCAATTCGCGGTCGGCCCCCGGCGTGCATAGCAGCGTATAGGTGGTGTCGTCCACGACGACGCTCAGCGGCCGTTCGAGGATGACGGCGTTCCGGCGCTGCCAGCCGCCCGGGTGGGCGCGGTCGTACTGGATGATGTCTGTCTCGCGCAACCCCATCGGCGGCGGGGCGGGTATCGGAAGCGGCACGGAAACAGGCGGCGCCGGGGGGCTCACTTTACCAGGCCTCCGGGAAGGCGGCGTTGGTGAAGAGGTTTTCCACCTTCACCTTGTGGCGCCGCTCGATTTCGGCCAGTCTAAGGAGCAGGTCGCGCTCCGGCCCGCCGTGATAGAGTTTGGCCCAGGCCTCATAGAATTCGACGGCGAGCTGTTCCTTTTTTGCGGCGAGCAGGAAGGCGTCAGCTGGCGACATGTCCGGAGTGAAGTCCGGTGAGCCCAGGCTCTCGACGAGCGAACCCCCGAAGGCGTCGCCCTCGGGCAGAGGGCGCGCGCCGCTCCTGAATTCTTCGATGAGGTGTTTGTGCTCGAGCTCGTCGCGCATCAACCCCTCGAGCACCTCGCGCGTCACGGGGTCGGACAGGCGGGCGGCCGCCTGCCGATAGAAAGCGGCGGCGGCTTCTTCATTCATGATGGCCCGTGCGAGAATGACGGCCTGCTCCGGCGCGATCGGCGCTTGCGTCTCCGCGTGGGCGGGCGTGACCTGGGCGGCGCAGCACTTGTACTCGGCCGTGCGCGTGATGTTGTCGAAGGCGTCGTTGGTCAGGCGGTTCGTCGCGCTTTCGACGAAGTGAAACGGCATCCACAGCGCGCCGGGACGCACCTTTTCGCCCACGTGCGCACGGATGGCCAGAGCGCCGCGCCGCGTGGTGACGCGCGCAAAACCGCCCGCGACGATGCCCAGACGTTCGGCATCGGCACGGTGCATCTCAACAAAGTTCTCGTCCTGCTTCTGTGTGATGGAGGCGGTCTTCCGCGTCATATTACCGATGTTGTAGTGATACAGCGTCCGTCCCGTGGAGAGCATAAAGGGATAGTCGGCGTCCGGCTCCTCGGCGGGCGGCCGGAACTTGATCGCGTGCATCAGGCCCTTACCGCGCGTGAAGCGTCCCTGGTGCAGGAACCCGGTACCCGGATGGTCCTTGGTCGGACAGGGCCATTGCAGGCCGGTCTTATCGATACGCGCGTAGGACATCCCGCCGTAGCTTGGCGTGAGTGCGGTGATTTCGTCGAAAATCTCCGAGGCGTTCGCGTAGCGCATGGGGTAGCCCATCGCCGTGGACACGTCGCAGAGGACCTGCCAGTCCGCCCGGGCGTCGCCAGGCGGTTCGACGGCCTTGCGCACCCGCTGCACGCGGCGCTCCGTATTCGTAAAGGTGCCGTCCTTCTCGGCAAAGCAGGTCGCCGGCAGGACGACGTCGGCAAGTTTGGCCGTCTCGGTCATAAAGATTTCCTGGACCACTAGGAACTCCAGTTTCTTTAAGTCCGCGATGACCTTGGTCTGGTTGGGCTCGCTGAGGGCCGGATCCTCGCCAAAGACGTAAAAGGCCTTGAGCACGCCCGCGCCGGCCTGCTCGATGAAGTCCGTCACGCGGCCACCGACATTCGTCGGCAGTTCCTGGCCCCAGGCCTTGGCGAACTTGGCGCGGACCGTCGCGTCGCCGACTTTCTTGTAGCCGGGGAGCACGGAGTGGATCGCGCCCATGTCGCAGGCGCCCTGGACGTTGTTCTGCCCGCGGATGGGGTTGATCCCGGACGACGCCTTGCCGATCTGGCCACAAAGCATGGCGAGGTTGGCGAGGTTCATGACGTTTTCGGTGCCGCAGGTGTGTTCCGTGATGCCCAGGGTGTAGAAGATGGCCGACGGCGTGCCCGCCGCATACCACTCGGCCGCACGGCGGATCAGCTCGGCCTCGACGCCGCAAACCTCGGCCGCCACCGCGGGGGTGCAGTCCTGTACGTTCGCGCGCAGCACATCGAACTGCTCGCAGCGCTCGGCGACAAACGCTTGGTTGTGCAAATGCTTGGCCAGAATATGCTGCATCATCGCGTTGATGAGCATGTTGTCCGTGCCGGGGCGGTGCTTGATATGGATGTGCGCATGCCGCGCCATCCAGGTTTCCCGCGGATCGCACACGATCAGCCGCGCCCCTTTGCGCAGGGCCTTCTTCATCTCCAGGCCGACAATGGGGTGCGCCTCCGTCGGATTCGCTCCGATGAGGAAGAGGGTTTGCACATCCTTGATCTCACCGATCGAGTTCGTCATGGCGCCGGAACCCAAAGACATCGCCAGCCCGGCGACGGTCGGCGCGTGGCAGGTGGTGGCGCACTGGTCGATGTTGTTGGTCCGGCCCGCCATGCGGGCCAGCTTCTGCATGAGGTAGTTTTCCTCGTTCGTGCAGCGCGAAGAGCTCAGGAACGCGACGCCTTCCGGGCCGTACTGGTCACGCGCCGCCGCCAGTCCCCGGCCGGCCTTCGCCAGGGCTTCCTCCCAGGAGGCCTCGCGGAAGACGCCGTGCTCCCGGATCAACGGCTTCGTCAACCGCTCCGGAGCATGGATGAAATCAAAGGCGAAATGACCTTTCACGCAGAGATTGCCGTCGTTGCTGCCCTGGCCCGGCTGCGTGGTGACCCGCACGACGCGGTTGATCCGGGGGTTGACGTTGAGTTCGAGCGTGCAGCCGACCCCGCAGTAGGTGCAGGTGGTCGGCACCTTGGTCAAATCCTTGTGCCGGCCCAGGCCCCGGGCGCCCCTCTCGCGCATGGCCCCCGTGGGGCAGACCCGCACGCAACCGCCGCACAGTTCACAGTCCGACTCGTGCAGCGGGCGGCCGTGGGCGGTGTTGACCTTCATCGTGATGCCCCGGCCGTCGAAGGTCAGTGCACACACCCCCTGCACCTCGTCGCAGAACCGCACGCACCGGCTGCAGCGCACGCACTTCTCGACGTCATACTCGATCCCGCGATTCAAGGATGTGTAATTGGCCTTGCCCGTGTCGGAATGCTGATAGGTGCCATAGACACATTCCTTCGCGCCGTAGCGGTAGGACAGATCCTGTAGGGCGCAGTCTCCGTCCGCATCGCAACTCGTGCAGGCGACCCGGTGCTCGCTCAGCAGGAGTTCCAGAATCATTCTCCGACGACTCGCCAGATCGTCGGATTCGGTGATGACGTGGATCCCATCGCTGACGGGAGTGGCACACGCCAGAACGGGCGGTCGCTGGGTGTCGCCAAGCTGAACCTGGCACAGGCGACAGCCGCCAGCGGGCTTGAGGCGCGGTTCGTAGCACAGGTGCGGGATATAGATGCCGTTGGTTTGGGCGGCCTCCATAATGGTCTGGCCCGGCTCGGCCGTGATCGTGCGGTTGTCAATGGTCAGTTTGACCATGCGTTTTCTCCTTGTCTGACGTTCCCCAAACCATCATTTCTTTACGACGGCATCGACGGGGCACACGTCCAAGCATGCGCCACACTTGATGCAGAGGGCTGACTGGATTACGTACGGTCGGCCCACTTTGCCCTGCTCCCGATCCTGCTCGGTGGCCCGCGTGGGCGCTTTACCGATTTGACCGGAAATACAGTCGACCGGACAGTTCTTGGCGCAACGCCCGCAGCAGATGCACCTATCCGGCAGGATGGAGAAGGCGATCAAGCCACGGCAGAAAGCGGCGGGGCAGGTCTTCTCGTTGACGTGCGCCTCGTACTCCGAGCGAAAATGACGAATCGTCGTCAGGGCGGGATTGGGCGCCGTTTGGCCCAGTCCGCAGAGGGAATTGTTTTTGACCGCGTTGCCCAGTTTCTCCAGACTGGCGATATCCTCCGGCCGCCCCCGGCCGGCGCAGATGCGTTCCAGGACTTCCAGCATGCGGGTTGTCCCGATCCGGCAGGGGGGGCATTTGCCGCAGGACTCCTTGGCGCAGAACTCCATAAAGTAGCGGGCCAGGTCGACCATGCACGTATCATTGTCCAGGATGATGAGGCCGCCGGAGCCCATGATGGCGCCGACTTCCTTGACGGTCTCGTAATCGATGGGCATGTCCAGGTACTTCGCCGGCACGCAGCCGCCGGAGGGCCCGCCCATCTGCGCGGCTTTGAAGGTGGATCCCGGGGGGGCACCGCCCCCGATGTCGTTGACCAACTGGTTCATGGTCACGCCGATGGGAACTTCCACCAGCCCGGTGTATTTGACCTTGCCGGCCAGGGCGAAGATCGTTGTCCCCGTGCTGGTCGGCGTCCCCAGGCGGGCATATTCGGCGCCCCCCATCCGCAGGATGGCCGCCACGTTGGCGAGCGTTTCGACGTTATTGATGCAGGTCGGTTTGCCCCAAAGGCCGCTTTGCGCCGGAAACGGCGGCCGCGGCCGCGGCGTGCCGCGCTGGCCCGCGATGGACATCAGGAGCGCCGTTTCCTCGCCGCAAACGAAGGCGCCGGCCCCGACTTTGATCTTCAGGTCGAAGTTCATGCCGGTTCCCAGAATGTTCTCGCCCAGCAAACCCAGTTCCTGGGCCTGCGCGATGGCGATTTTCAGATGTTCGATGGCGATAGGATATTCCGCCCGCACATACACGTACCCATGCCGGGCGCCGATCGCGTAGGCGGCGATCAGCATGCCCTCCAAGACGGTGTGCGGATCGCCCTCGACCACCGCGCGGTCCATAAAGGCGCCGGGATCGCCTTCGTCGGCATTACAGACCAGGTACTTGGTTTCGTCATGTCCGGCGCGCGTCGCGGCCCACTTGCGTCCCGCCGGGAATCCCGCCCCGCCGCGACCGCGCAAACCGGACGTGGTGATTTCGTCGATGACCGCCTGGGGCTCCATCCCGGTCAGGACGCGTTCCAGCATCTCATAGGAACCCGCGGCGAGGGCCGCGCCAATACTGGAGGGATCGATCCGCCCGCAGCGTTCGAGGACGATCTGTTTCTGGGCGGCGAAAAACGGGACATCCGCACGTTTTGGAATGGGGCCGCGACGGTCCTGGAAGCAGAGCCGCTCAACGACAGCGTGGCCCAGCAGCGTGGTGCGCACGATTTCGGGAACATCCTCGGACTTGGCCCCAACGTAGAGGATGCCCTCGGGATCGATGCCGATGACCGGGGCTCCGGCGCAGATGCCCTGGCATCCGGTCTTGATGAGCGCCACCTTGTGGGCTAAACCCACGGCCGCCAATTCCGTTGCGAAGGCGGCGTGGACCTCCATGGCGTTCAGCGCACGGCAACCCGTGCAACAGATGCGCACTGCTCTTTCCGGGTGGCGCTGCTGCGCCTCGCGGCGCAGAGCCTGGAGCTTGCTAAGCTGTGGTGTCATGCTGGGCATATCGGCATTCCCCCTCAGTTCGCGGCCCCCTTGCCCGTATGACTCGCCGCCAGGACCTCAAGGATCTTAACGGCTTTTTCCCGCGTGAGGTTTCCGTAGTACTTATTATCCACGAGCATCACCGGGGAGAGGAAGCAGGTGCCCAGGCAGGCGACCGTTTCCAGCGAGAACAGCATATCGGGGGTCGTTTCTCCGCCGGCGACACCCAGTTGCCGCGTGACCGAGTCCATGACACCGGGCGCTCCGCGCACGTGGCAGGCGGTCCCCCGGCAAACGCGCACGGTATGCTTGCCGTGGGGCTGCAGGTGAAACTGCGCGTAGAACGTGGCCACTCCGTAGAACTTGGCCACCGGCAGGCCGCTGAGCCGCGCGAGTTCGTCCAGCGCCGGTTGCGGGAGGTAGCCGTACCGCTCCTGGAGATCCTGCAAGGAACCGATGATGTCCGCCTCGGCAAACGGAGCGTGCGCGGCCACAATCTCGGCCACCGGCCCCACGTCCACGGACGAATCCACCACGCTGCTGCTAGTCATGTATCGGTCCTCCCTCCGCCCGGTAAGCTACCACACCGGAAGCCCCGCGCGAAAGCGCATTACCGCGCTCCCGGCCAACGTCTGCCCAGCCCCTCCGAGGTGCAGATATCCACGATCGGTTTAATATACAGCAATACTCCGAAGCATCCAATCCGGCGTAGCGGCTGGCGCCTAGCCCGGCTTATTCATGAAGCATGAACAAGCCGCCCTGCGGGCTTCGACTCCGGCCCGCAAAACCGGGCCTTCGCTCAGGACTAGCCCTGAGCAAGGTGCGGAGGCCGCCAATCAGGCGGATTATGAGTAAATGCGTAGCGTTTATGAATAATCCGGGCTAGCCCCTGCGGCCGAACCGTGTGCTGGAAAACGGGCAACCAGCATGTATAGTATCAGGGGCTGCTGCTCTGGGCACCGCGGTTGCTTGCGGAGTTCACACGCCGGAGAGGACGGGCGGCAGCGCCGGCGAAAAAATGGAAAGGAGGCCTGCCATGACATTCCGCAGATGCCCAGGGGCCATCGCGTTCGCCCAGCCGAAAATCGAGATGGTGCCGTGTCCGGATTGCGGCGCGGATGTGGAGATCTGGAGCGACGAAGCGACCGGCCAGTGTCTGGGCTGTGCGCGCACGGTGATTCGGACCGTCACGCAGTCCTGCGTCGACTGGTGCCGCTATGCCCAGGAATGCCTGGGCGACGAGAAGTTCAAGAAGTACGGCGAGATGAAGGGCGCGCTGAGAAAATCCGCGCTGCTCCAAGCCGTCCAGGCGCACCTGAAGTCCGACGACGCGCGCCTCGCCCGGACGCGCAAGAGCATGGCCTATGCCGAGATGCTGCTCGCCGGGCATCCCGAGGCGGATCCGAATGTGGTCATGGCCGCGGCGGCTCTGCATAGCCTGACGGACGGGACGGCGACTGCGGAGCAGGCCCTGCTCCCGGCCCACGCCGGATGACCCGTGCCGCCGGGAAACGATTCATTTCAAGCTGCTGCACGACGCCGTGCTGTTAGCCGGCTCCGAGCGGAAATCCAGCGTCCGGGAAGACGACTTCCTAACCGAGGCCGGGCGCGCGGCCGCCCGCCAGCGGCACGCCCAGTGAATCGGCCACGTCGTCAACTCGTCAGCAACCGTATCTGGTCAACGATCGGAACATTTTCTCGGCTACGGCCCCGCTGCGGGCCCATCCGTCGTTGATGGCGCAGACCTGCTGTCGCGTTCCTGTGTATTAGCGACGCTCAGCGGGCGATGTGTGCCGGCGAACACCTGGAAGGCCAAGAGGCGGCACTCGATGGTGCTGCTGAAGAAGGGGATGCGCCGTGTGCTGCGCAATCCGATCCGCTTGCCGAGCTCGAGGTTGCCGGTGAAGACATAGCCGGTATAGCCCTGACATTGCTGCTTGAAGAAATCCCCGATGCGGCGGTACGTCGGCTCCAGAGCCGCGGCGTCACCCATTCGCTCGCCGTACTCCGGATTCAGAAACACCACGCCGCCGCCGGGCGGAATCGGCGTGGCGGCGAAGTCGCAGACGGAAAATTCGATATGCCGCTCCACGCCGGCGGCGGCCGCATTCTTCCGGGCCGCCTCCACGGCGGCGGGGGCAATATCCGTGGCGATGATGCGATGGGCCAGCGCCGGCCTCGCGCCGGCCTCCGCCGCGGCGCGCAAAGCCGCCCAGGCCCGGGGGTCGAATCCTTTCAGGGACAGCATGCTGAAATGGCGGCGGAGCAGGCCGGGCGCGCGCCGCAGGCCGAGCAGCGCGGCCTCGATAGCCAGCGTGCCGCTGCCGCACATCGGGTTGATAAAATGCCCGTTGTCCGCCCAGCCGGTGGCCAGGATGGACGCGGCGGCGAGAGACTCCTGCATGGGCGCGGACAGGGGGATCTTGCGATAGCCGCGGCGGGCCAGCGATTCGCCGGTGGTGTCGAGATACAGGCTGCACCGGAACCCCTGCCAGAAGAGAAAGATCGAAGCGCCGCGATATTCGGCGCCGGTGTCGGGGCGGCGTCCGCAGCGCTGCCGCATGCGGTCCACCAGGGCGTCCTTGCATTTCAAACTGGCGAAGCGGTCGTCGCGGCAGGCGGTGCTGTGGACGGAGGCGCCGATCCGCACGTAACTGTCCGGCTCCAGGTACTCCTCCCACGGCAGTTGCGTCACCTGTTGATACAGTTCGTCCGGGGAGGCGGCGGGAAATTCGGCCAGACGGTACAGTACGCGGTGGCCGGTGCGGAGCCAGAGATTCAGCCGCAGCGTGTCCGCCAAAGTGCCTTCGGTTTCCACAAAGGCCTCGCCGGTCGCCCGCAGCGGGAAGCCCATCTGACGCACCTCTTCCTGCAGGAACGGCGGCAGGCCCTTGGGACAGGTGATCAGGATCGGACGGATCGCCGGGCGAACGGCGGTCCCCGGCGCGGCCGGGCCGGCGGAGCGTGGCTGGCTCTGGGCGGCGCCGCCATCGGTCGCAGCGCGGTCCCGGCCGGGACCATCCTGAAATACCGTGAGCATGGCCCCGGAGCATATCGGCTTCCGGCGATATGTCACGCCAGCGTTACGCTTTACACCGGCGTTGGATTGACAACCGCCGCCGGACAGTGAAGAATCTGCGGCCCTGCCACTGACGGGGAGAAGGAGTTGCGCGGTGGCCGAACAGCTTAAAAAACCGGTGTTGTGCGTGGGTATTACGCCGTGCGTGCAGCGCACGTTGCAGTTTCCGCGCCTCGAACTGGGGGAGGTCAACCGCGCGCGGGCGGTGACGATCTCGGCCGGCGGCAAGGCCTGCACCCTGGCGAACGTGTTGCGGACGCTGGGCGAAGACCCGCTGGTCACCGGCCTGCTCGGCGGCGACACGGGCGTGCTGGTGGAAAACTATCTGCGCCAGCGCGCCATCACCTGCGATTTTGTGGTGAGCGATCAGCCCACGCGCATCTGCAGCACGGTGTTGGACGAGGCAACCGGCCAGGTGACCGAACTGGTCGAAGAAGCCGCCCTGCCATCGCCGGACGACTGGTGCCAGTTTGACGGCAAACTGGCGGGCTTGCTGGTCCGGTGCGGCATGGTGGTCATTTCCGGCGCTTTGCCGCCGAATGCGCCGGACTACACTTATGCCAACATTGCCCAGAAGGCGGCCACGCTCAATGTGCCGCTCCTGATCGATTCGCAGAAGGCGCCGCTGATGAACACGCTGGCTTACCAGCCGCTGCTGGTGAAGCTCAACCAGCGCGAGTTGGCCGAGACCTGCCAGACGCCGGTGGCCTCCGACGAGGACCTGATCAAGGCCGGGCATAAACTGCTGGCGCGCGGCGCCCAGTGGGTGCTGGTGACGCAAAGCGCGGCGCCCGCCTGGCTGCTGAGCTCCAAGGAGATCTGGCAGTACCAGCCGCCGCGCATCAAGGCCGTCAACCCCATTGGCTGCGGCGATTCCGTGTCCGCGGGGGTGGCCTGCGCGTTGCGCCTGGGGCGGCCCATGAGCGAAGCGACGCGGCTGGGTATCGCCTGCGGCAGCGCCGATGCGCTCACCCTGGTGCCCGGCGAGGTGACGACAGAAGACGTCGAGCGGCTGTATGCCGAGGTGACGGTCCGCCGGATGGCTTGAGGCGGAAGCCCCGGAGGTAGAGCCGTAGTGGGTCAATCACGTTAGGGCAGGGCTTTCCGTTTAGCGTTGAAATCCCTGAAAAGCGGCGGGACGCCGCTGCTACGAACGGCATCGGCCTCGTAGATGCGGTCTCCGCCCGCATTATCCTTCTTCTTCCGCACGGACGGGCCGGTATCACGCGTGATCTGCGAGGCCCGATCCGAGCCGTTTCTTCGCTCCGCATCGTCAGCGGATCCATGCTCCGCTGCTGGTTGTAATAGCTGTCCAGCCCCTTGTTTACGTCAACCTTCTTCACCGTGGACGCACACCCGCCGCACAGCCCCATCGCCACCATCACGCCCCAAAAAACCATCCGTTTCATGTCGATACCCTCCAAAGAACAGGAGGAAATCAACACCGCGCCCCGCCGCGCGGAAATCGCCGCACCGTAGAAGCGACGTCCCGTCGCTTTGAAAAGCGTCCAGTGGAAATTTCCGCGACCGCGCCGGTCCCAAAATCAACGCTTGCCCCACCGCGCCCGAGGTTTATACTTGCCGCACGTGGGCTAAATGGCTATTCGTTGGCCGAGAGAAGCGAGACCTGACGATGAAATACGCCTTAATTTGCTGGGGGTCCAAATCACCAGCTGCGGTCGCGCGAACGGAAGAAATCGAACACTTCGACGCCCGAGGAATGCGCCGCGTGTATGGCCGTGGCGATCATTTTGGTCACCGCTGCACCTTCAATATGGAAATTTGGAAAACGCACGACGGACGTTTGCTAATGCGATGCTGGTCGTGGCGCGAAGACTATGACTGGCGCTCATTTGAGATTAAGGGATTAGACACAACCGTAATACCAGAGAAAAACAAGAAGACGGGGTTTCAGGAGTCATGGGTTCCGAAATCCACACGCAACGCATACGAACAATGGATTCGAGAGGAATTCTAGGAAGAAGGAAGGCCGTAGCAAACAACGTATTGGTGCGCTTACTCTTGACCAGGCGGGCAGTCGGTGAAAAAAGTCGAGTGTACGATTTTACATATTCCGTTATTTTACAAACGACTCCCTCTATGGCTTGCTCTTCTGATCCCCTTCGGCTTTTGTCCAAATATCGAACAGATGGCGATACTCCCGGAGAAGTCCTTTCCATCCATTCACTGCAGCTTGCGGACACAAATAAATCATCTATGAATTCGATAGTGCTATTATATTAATCTATTTAAACCAGTTTCTCTCCCGCGCTTCATCAAGGAAAGCCTTAAGATCAATTTTGGGTATCATAAGGCAGAATTGGCCCCAAACCCATTTATTTCTTCTGCTCTTTTTTACTCCAAGCATGTAGTATCCGAGCCGAAATTCGATTCGTCCATCATCCTCAAATCGGATCTTCTGAAAGACGATCAACTTGTGAGATGCGGATGATTGTAATTTTGAGATCTCATCTTCTATGAGGAATCGAACCTTTCGGCCATAGATACTTGTGATTGTACGGTGTTTCCCTTTGTTGCTTGGGAAAGTCGGTGACGAAACATTGCGATCAACGGATTTCTTGGCAGGCTTTATTGTTCTGTGTGCGCCCATGATATTTCTCCTTATACTTTGCTACCCATCGTAGCGAAATTATTGAAGTCGAACGTTATCCCACATTACGCATTCTGTTTCTTTATAAACGACTCTCTAAGTCGTCTTCCTTCCTCGATTTGCTTACGAGATAGCGTATTCATAAGGATGTCGCAGAACTTGAACGCGTCTTGATTTTTTGGATCGTTGATGGCAGCTAAACTTATCCACGCAAAGGCGTTTACCAAATCATAGGGTACATTTCTTCCAATAACGTACAACTGGCCAAGTTCATACTGAGCATAAGAATTACCTAGCTCCGCAGCTTTGCGATACCATTTAGCTGCTTCGGCATATCTTCTAGGAACGCCAAACCCCATTGTGTAGTACCAAGCAAGCTGGGCCTGCATTCGGGGGAAACCCAGTTTTGCTCCCTTACGATACAATTTCGCCGCCTCGATATAACTTTGTGGTACACCGATGCCGTCATGGTATAATTGAGCAAGATGCCTAATAGCCCTTTCATAGCCCTGTTTCGCTGCTTTTCGATACCAAAATACTGCCTTAGTATAATTTTGGCTGATATTTATCACTTGAGGACAGGGATTATATTTCCTTTTACTACTTATAGCATAAAAAATGCCGAGCTTATCCTGTGCCGGCGCAAATCCTTGTTTTGCCGACTTGCGGAGCCACTTAACGAACTCTCCATATTTCTTCGCTTCATAACACTGCATGGCTAATGCAAATTGTGCTTCGCCATCGCCCGCTTCGGCGGCTTTGCGATAGTCATTTACATTTTCATTCGGCACGGTCATTGCATCTCCTTACTCAATACCGTCTCAGAAAATTCAACCTTATGTGCAACACCGGAAAGGCTAGCATTTTCAGAATTATCGGCAAGCTGAAATGCTGCAAGGATCTGCTTGCCACCATGCGCGGAAATCAATAGAAGGCGGCAAAGAGCCTCTCACCCCACCATCACCCGCTCCCGCCGTCTCGCCCTTATCCCTTTTCGCCCGCCGCCAGCCACCCTCAGCATCCGCCCGCCTTGTCCGGCGTAGTCCTGCGCGGAGCCGGAAGTTCTCCGTCCCTGTCCTGCGTAGCCCCGTGGCGAAGCAGGATCCCACCGCCGTTCACCTCTCAATGCACCGCTCACATCGCCGCGACCGTGCTGCCCGCCTTCTACAAGCACCACCCAGGGCCCAAAAGTGCCCCACGTTCTCCGTTTCCCATCGCCGATGATTTGCCAGCGCCAGCGCCATTACGCAATCGTCGTGGAACCCGGCCGGCGCGCCATACGAAATCCCCTGGATGGCATGATCTGGTACTCGTACCGCCTCATTTCGTTGGCCAGGATGTCCCACTGCGCGCCGCTGCCGCGTGCAAGCATGTATTGTGCGAGAAAACCCTGACGACCAGCGCTGTGGCTATCTGGCCTTCGGATTTCAGCATGATTTTGCCAGCACCTACGAAATCTGGGCGGAGCAGGGGCAGTTGATCTTGCCCCGCGCCTTCCCCGCGAAAACCCGCGCGAAAATCATCTAGTCTCTTCTCAGAGCCGCTGTTGCCACCAGTGCAGCAGCTCGCGATGCTGGCCGGTGAAGGCGACGCGGAGCTTGAGGTAGACGAGGGCGTCGCCGAAGTAGTGACGGGTGCGGAAACGGTCGGCCCGGGCGCCCTGGGTTTTTTCGAACAGCGGCTGGGCGGCCATGATCAAGCCGACGTCGCGGATTACGGAGCGGAAGACCTGCACGCGCGCAGCCAATCCGAAGAGGTGCCGGTGCGCCGCTTCCGCGAGCGCCGGCGCGGGCTTCAGCCCCTGCCGCATTAACGCCTCGGCGGCGTGCTCATGGTAGGGCCCGAAAGCCAGCGCCCAGGCCAGCGCCGGGTTGATCGCCTGGCCGTGCTTTTTCCAGACGTCCAACTGGTGCAGCGCGTGGTAGATGCGCGGCAGGGCCGCATGGCCTTCGGGCGCGTGTAGCCAGGCGCCGGCCTCCGCAAACAGCACGTCAAAGAGCCCCGTGCGCAGGAGATGCCGGAAGATGCCCTCGGCCGCGCCGGAGGCGAAGAGCTTGAGCACCTCCTCGTACATACGGTTGGGCGAGGCCAGCGCGAGCTGATCGCGCATGACCGCCAGCGCGCGGTCGGCGGAGGGCTCGATCTCGCAGTGGCAGGCGGCGGCAAAGCGCACGGCGCGCACCATGCGGACCGGATCCTCGCGGAAGCGGACGAGCGGGTCGCCGATGACGCGGATGATGCGCCGCGCGATGTCCGGCAGGCCGCCCACGTAGTCAATGATCTCGTGCGCCTCGGGGTCGTAGAACAAGCCGTTGACGGTGAAGTCGCGGCGCCAGGCGTCCTGTTCGGCGGTGCCGAAGACGTTGTCGCGCAAAATCAAGCCCTCACGGGCACGGAACGCGCCGTGCGGCGCGGTAGGCGGCGCCTCGGCCGCGCCGTCGGCGGCGGTGTCCGC
>JAPLSZ010000188.1 GCA_026398385.1 Kiritimatiellota bacterium
GCCTCGCATCGCTCAGTGGAAGTGGGCCACACCGCCATGTTCGAACTGCTGGGGGTACGGCCCTTGTTCGATTTCGACCTGCGGCTGGGCGAAGGCACCGGCGCCGCGCTCGCCTTCCACGTCGTCGAGGCGGCCGCGCGCATCCTGAACGAAATGGCGACCTTCGCTGACGCAGGCGTAAGCGAGAAGGCGGCGTGATGGCAGATGGCAAATCGCAAATGGTAGTAGGAGCAGCTTGGCGTGAATGACTTCTTGCGCGCCGTGGGGTTGCTGACGATCTTACCGGTGCGCGTCCCACCTGACGACGCCGCGCCGCCAGGCCGCGCGATGGCGCTCTACCCGCTGATCGGCGCGTTGATCGGCGCGCTGCTGGCCGGGCTGACCGCCCTGCTAGGGCTGACCGGTCTGGCCCAGACCGCGCCGCTCCTCCCGGCTGCCCTCATCTTGGCCGCCTGGGCCACACTGACCGGCGCGCTGCACCTCGACGGGTGGGCTGACTGCTGCGACGCGCTGTTCGTTCCGGTCAGCCGCGAGCGCCGGCTGGAGATCATGAAGGATCCCCGGCTGGGCAGCTTCGGTGGGGTTGGGCTGGCGCTGCTGCTGCTCATCAAGCTGGCCGCGCTCCAGGGGGTGCTGGCCCAGGGGCAGCTTCGGTGGGGTTGGGCTGGCGCTGCTGCTGCTCATCAAGCTGGCCGCGCTCCAGGGGGTGCTGGCCCAGGACCGGTATGCGTTGCTGTTGCTTGCCGCGCCGGCGCTGGCCCGCTGGGCGGTGGTGATCGCGGCCCGGGCGTACCCCTCAGCGCGGCCGGGCGGGATGGGCGACTTTTTCCGCCGCGGCCTGGGCCGTCGGGAGCTGGTCATCGCCACCGGCATCGCCGCGGCCGCCTGCCTCCCGCTGGGGTGGCGCGGACCCACTCTGTGGGCGGTGGCCGCCGCGGCAATGCTGGCGCTGGCCGGTCTGGCGCGAGCGCGGCTGGGCGGTTTGACGGGGGACGTCTACGGCGCGATCACCGAGCTGGCCGAGACAGCCGCGTTGGTCGTGGGCTGCTTGTTGGTCGGCGGCTGACTTGGCGGGGTGACAGGGAGCAGGGGAGAGGGGGAGCAGGGGAGAATCGCGCAATACGCAGTACGCAGTACGCAAAACGAGAGAGATTCATGTTTCGCATCGGAACCACTTCCTACATCATCCCGGACGACATCCTGCCGAACGTCGAACACCTGGCTCCGCTGGTGGACGACATCGAGTTGGTGCTGTTCGAGACCGACGAATACGGCAGCAACCTGCCCGACGTCGCGCTCACCGCACGCCTGGCGGAGCTTGCGGCCGCGCACGAGCTGACCTTCACCGTCCACCTGCCGCTCGACCTCCGGCTGGGTGATGGCGGCGAGGAAACGCACGCCTCCCTCATCAAGGCGCGCCGCGTGATCGAGGCCACTTGTGACTTGGCCCCGTTCGCCTACACGTTACACCTGGACGGCCGCGACCTTCTGAACTCGCCATCGCACGGAGAGCTTCACCGCTGGCAAGATCACGCCCGGCGTGCGCTGGAGGTAGTGTGCGGCTGGCTGGATGAACCGGAACGGTTGTGCATCGAGAACCTGGAGCGTTGGGATCCCGAGGCGTTCGCGCCGGTCGTCATGGCGTTGCCGGTCAGCCGAACGATAGACATCGGGCACCTGTGGCTGCAAGGCCGCGATCCCCTGGATCACCTGGCGCGCTGGATGGACCGAGCCAGGGTGATCCACCTGCACGGCATCGCCGAACGGGATCATGCCTCGGTCGCGCACGTGCCGGCCGAACAGCTCGACCCAGTGGTGGACTTCCTGAAGCGTCGTTTCGCTGGGGTGCTCACCTTGGAGGTCTTCAATCAAGCCGATCTCACGTCTTCGCTGGCCGCGTTGGCCGCGTCTCTGGCGCGCATAGAATGCCCTACTTTTCCGGGCACCGGAACGCCTGGCGCCTGATCCAGCAATGAGGCAGACAATGGCAAAAGAACTGATCTTTGTCCTGGGCGGAGCGCGCAGCGGCAA
>JAPLSZ010000282.1 GCA_026398385.1 Kiritimatiellota bacterium
CTCGAAGGCGTCGGCCTGATCACGCATGAACAGAGCGTCCATGCGCTCGCCACCGCGCGCCAGGAGGACAAGGGCGTCACGGAAATCCTCGTCCGCAACGGCGTAGTGTCCAAGCTGGATATTCTCAAGACGCTGGCCAATCAGTTCGGCATGGACACCCTGTCGCTGTCCGGCATGGACATCGCGCAGAACGTGGTGGATCTGGTGCCCGGCGACGTGGCGCGGCGTTACAAGATCATGCCGGTGTTCAAGAACAACAACGCGCTGACCGTGGCCCTCAGCGATCCGCTGGATGTGGAAACGCTCGACGGGCTGCGCTATATCCTCAAGACCAACGTGGAGGGCGTGGTGTCGCCGGCGGATGAGATCGAAGCGGCCATCAACCAGTATTACGCCCGCACCGGACGCCGTGCGCCTGCCGACGGGCGCCACGGAGCTCATTTCCGCCACGGAAGACGCCACGGAAGCCGACGCCCCGATCATCAAGCTGGTCAGCTTGATCATCATGGAGGCGTTCCGCAGCCGGTCGTCCGACATCCACCTGGAACCGATGGCCAAGAAATTCCGCGTGCGGTACCGGGTGGACGGCGTGTTGCACGAGGTGGACAGCCCCCCGAAGCGCCTGCAGTCGGCGATCATCAGCCGCGTCAAGATCATGGCGAACATGAGCATAGCCGAGAAGCGTGTGCCGCAGGATGGCCGCATCCAGATAAACGTCATGGGCCGCGAATTGGACCTGCGCGTGTCGGCGATTCCCTCGAATCACGGCGAGAGCATCGTCATGCGCATCCTGGACAAGTCGAGCCTGCTGCTGGGCCTGCCGCAGCTCGGTTTTTTCTCGGACGACCAGCAGACTTTCGAACGGCTGATCGGTCTGTCGGACGGCATCCTGCTGGTGACCGGGCCCACGGGCTCCGGCAAGACGACGACGCTGTACGCCTGTCTGAACAACATCAACAAGCCGGATCGCAAGATCATCACGGTGGAGGATCCCGTGGAGTACCACCTGGCGGGCATCAACCAGGTGCACGTGCGTGCGGACATCGGCCTGACGTTCGCGGCGGCGCTGCGCTCGATCCTGCGCCAGGCGCCCAATGTCATCATGATCGGCGAAATCCGCGACCGGGAGACGGCGGAGATCGCGGTCAACGCCTCGTTAACCGGCCACCTGGTGTTCAGCACGCTGCACACCAACGACGCGCCCAGCGCCGTGATCCGCCTGATTGACATCGGCGTGAAGCCCTTTCTGGTGGCCTCGTCCACACGCGCCATCATGGCGCAGCGACTGGTGCGGCGCATTTGTGATAAGTGCAAAGAGGGGTACACGCCGACGGAGTCCGAACTGCACCTGTTGGGGCCGGCGGCCGCGCTGTTGAAGGAGTCCACGCTGTACCGCGGCAAGGGCTGCGCGGACTGCCTGTACACGGGCTTCCGGGGGCGGCTGGGCATTTATGAAATCTTCGTGCTGAACGACAACGTGCGCAACATGATCTTCGAACGGGTTTCGGCCTCCGCTTTGCGCAACACGGCGCGCCAACTGGGCATGCGCACCCTGCGCGAGGACGGGTTGCGCAAAGTGGTGACCGGGGTGACCACGCTGACCGAGGTCTTGCGGGTAACTATGGGAGATCAGGAATGACAGCCATGAAGGTGGCGGATATTGCCATCAACGACCTGCTGCAATTGGTGGTGGACGAGAACGCCTCGGACCTGCACCTGGCGGTAGCCTCGCCGCCGGTTCTGCGCATCCACGGCAGCCTGCAGCCGCTGGACGCCGAGCGCCTGCGGCCGGAGGACACCGAGCGGTTCATGAAGAGCATCACGTCCGAGGACCACCAGCAGAAGGTGCGGGAATTCGGCGGCACGGATTTCGGCTTCGGCTTTGGCACCCAGGCCCGCTTTCGCGTGAGCGTCTTCCGGCAGAAGGGCGTGGTCGGACTGGTCCTGCGCCTGATTCCCTCCAAGATGCTGACCCTGGAGGAGATCGGCCTGCCCATGGAGTTCAAGGAGCTGCTCTTTCGCCCGCGCGGGATCGTGCTGGTCACGGGGCCGACGGGTTCGGGCAAGACCACCACGCTCGCCAGCATGATCAACATCATCAACAACGAGCGCGACTGCCACATTATCACCGTGGAAGACCCGGTGGAGTATTACCACGACCACAAGCGCAGCCTGATCACGCAGCGGGAGATCGGCGTGGACGTGCCGACTTTCAAAGAGGCCCTCCGGCGCGGCCTGCGCCAGGACCCCGACGTGATCCTCGTCGGGGAAATGCGCGACCTGGAGACCATGGAAGCGGCCATCACCGCGGCGGAAACCGGGCACCTGGTGTTCGCCACGCTGCACACCACGGGCGCGGCGCGCACGGTGGACCGCATCGTGGACGCCTTTCCGACGGACCAGCAGGAGCAGATCCGCACGCAACTGGCCTCCACCATTCAGGCGGTGGTCTCCCAGTTGCTGCTGGCGCGCAGCGACGTCCCCGGCCGCGTGGCGGCGTTCGAGATCATGATCGCCACGCCTTCGATCCGCGCGCTGATCCGCGACAACAAAACCTTCCGCATCAGCTCCGACATCCAGACGGGCGCGCGCTGGGGGATGGTGACGCTGGACTCCAGCCTGATGAGCCTCTACGAGCGGGGCATGATCGGTTACGAGGATCTGATCACCAAGTGCCAGGATCCCGAAAACATCACGGAGAAACTGCAGGGGATGCAGAAGAAGAAGTAGGCCAGCATGTCGGAACTCGAATACAAGCACCCGCTGATGCATCAGCTCCGGGAGGAGCATCTGGTGACGGCGGAGCAGTCGACGGAAGTCCTGGACGAACACGAGCGCACCGGCAAGCCGTTACGGCAACTGCTGCTCGACATGGGCCTGCTGACCGAGGAACGACTCCTGGAAATCATCGCCCGCATGCTGGGTACCCGGACCGTGCGGCTGCGGGACCAAGACATCCAACTCGAGGTCATCAAAGCCGTGCCCGTCAGCATCGTGCGCATGTATTCGGTGGTGCCGGTGGAGAGCAGCCCGCACGCCGTGGTCCTGGCCACCTTCGACCTGCCGAGCCCGGAGAGCGTGGACGAGATTCAGTTCGTCCTCACGCGCGACGTGACCTTTGTGCTCGCCCCCGAGGAGGACATCAAGAGCCAGATCGCCCGCTATTACAGCGACGAAAGCGAATCCGTCGGCGACATGCTCGCCGCGCTGGAAACCGAGATGGAAAGCGCGGGGGAAATGCTGGAGGTCAAGCGGGAGGAGGACGCCGCGCACCTCGCCCAGGCGGCCAACGCCACGCCCATCGTGCGCTTCGTCAACCTGGTGCTGTATCAGGCCGTGCAGAACCGGGCCTCCGACATTCACTTCGAGCCGTTCGAGAGTGAATTCAAAATCCGCTACCGGGTGGACGGGGCGCTGTACGAGATGGCCCCGCCGCCCAAGCATCTGGCGCTGCCGGTCACCTCGCGCATCAAGGTCATGTCCGGCCTGAACATCGCGGAGCGCCGCCTGCCGCAGGACGGCCGCATCCAGTTGATTGTGGCCGGCCGCATGATCGATTTCCGCGTGTCCACGCTGCCCACCCAGTTCGGCGAGAGCGTAGTGCTCCGCGTGCTGGACCGCAGCATCGTGTCGCTGGAGTTGGAAAACCTGGGCATGCCCGACGATGTGTTCCAGTTCTTCGGCGAGGATATCGACAAGCCCAATGGCATCCTCATCGTCACCGGCCCCACCGGCTCCGGCAAGACCACCACTTTGTATTCCGCCTTGCGCCGCTTGAACACCATCGAATTCAAGCTGCTGACCGCCGAAGAGCCCGTGGAATATGACATCGAAGGCATCGTGCAGGTGCCGATCAACGAGGCCATCGGCGTGACGTTCGCCCGCGCCCTGCGCTCGTTCCTGCGCCAGGATCCGGACATCATCATGATCGGCGAAATACGCGACCTGGAAACGGCCGAAATCGCCATTCAAGCCTCCCTGACGGGGCACCTGGTCTTCAGCACGCTGCACACGAACGATGCGTCCGGTGCGGTCACACGCCTGACCGACATGAACGTGGAGCCGTTTCTGATCACGTCCACGCTCGAAGCGGTGCTGGCCCAGCGCCTGGTGCGGACCATCTGCCAGAATTGCCGCACGGCCTATCAGCCGGACGCGAAAATGATGGAGCTGCTGAGCCTGAATGAGGCCGCCATCGGGGGCCGCAATTTTTACTTCGGCGCGGGCTGCACTTACTGCAACCAGACCGGCTACCGCGGCCGCCGCGGCATCTATGAATATCTGCGGATCAAGGATCCCATTCGCGAGCTCATCAATCAGCGCAGGCCCACCCTGGTGATTCGCAACAAGGCCATTGAGATGGGCATGCGCACCTTGCGCGACGACGGCATTCGTTGTATTTTCGACGGGTACACGACCATGGAAGAAGTGATCAAGTATACATGAAGCGCGGGCCGGCGTGGCCTTGCTGAGCTTGAGCCCCGCGCCGGCCGGACACCGCCAGGGGCGGGGCGTAGGCCGCAAGTTCAGGCGGACGATCGGGAAACCGGAGGGCGGACATGCAGAAATTCAAATATGCGGCGCTCGATGGCAAAGGCAAGGAGTCACAGGGCGAGGTGGAGGCGGAAAACCAGACGGCGGCGGTCGCCAAAATCCGTGAGAAGGGCTTGTTTCCGACCAACATCAGCGAAGTCAGCGCCAAAAAGCAGGCCAAACCGGAGCCCCAGCGGCCGGCCCCCGGCATGCCGCGCGCCCCCGCCGCCGCCAAGGGCGGCGTGCTCAAGATGGATTTGCAGATGCCGGCCTTTCTGGCCCGGGTCAAGGTCAAGCAGCTCACGGTGTTTACGCGCCAGTTGGCCACGCTGATCGATGCCGGCCTCCCGCTCCTGCGCGGCCTGCAGATTCTCCGTCGCCAGGAGAAAAATCCGGCCCTCCAGCGCGCGGTTCAGGCGATGACGGAGTCCATCGAATCCGGCAGCACGTTTGCCGAGGCGCTCGCCGGCCATCCGCGGATCTTCAACAAGCTGTTTGTCAACATGGTCAAGGCCGGCGAAATCGGCGGCGTGATGGACACCGTCCTGCTGCGCCTGGCCGAGTTCATGGAGAAGGCCCAGCGGATCAAGACCAAGGTCGTGGGCGCCATGGTCTATCCCGTGGTGGTGTTGGTCCTGGCGGGCCTGATCCTTGTGTTCCTGATGACCTTCATCGTTCCGAAATTTGCGGACGTGTTCAAGGATCTCCTGGGCGGGAAGGCGATGCCGACGCTGACCCTGGTGGTCATGAAAGTCAGCCAGGCGATGACCAAGCATATGTTCGCGTTTACCATCGGCACTGTGGCGCTGATCATCATCCTCAAGATGCTGGTCAAGACCAAGTCCGGGAAAGTGGGGCTTGATCGCCTCAAACTGCGCATGCCGATTTTCGGCGTGCTCGTGCAGAAGACGGCCATCTCCCGCTTTTCGCGCACGCTGGGCACGCTCATGTCCTCCGGCGTGCCGGTCCTCCAGGCGCTCAACATCGTCAAGGAAACCTCCGGCAACGAAGTGGTGGCCCGCGCCATCAGTGTTATCCATGACAGCGTCAAAGAGGGTGAAAACATGGCCCCGCCCCTCGCCTCCACCAAGGTTTTCCCGCCGATGGTGGTCGGTATGGTGGAGGTTGGCGAGGAAACCGGCAAGCTGCCCGAGATGCTGATGAAAATCGCCGACAGCTATGATGACGATGTGGACAGCACGGTCCAGGGACTGACCTCCGTGATCGAACCGATCCTGATCATCCTCCTGGCCGTGATCGTCGGCACGATTGTCATCGCGCTATTCCTGCCCTTGATCGATGTTATCGGCACACTGGGGAAGAGCAATTGAGCCGG
>JAPLSZ010000220.1 GCA_026398385.1 Kiritimatiellota bacterium
ACGACGCGAGACCTTATGAAAGAACCTGCCTATCGTGCCGGGCTATGGCGCGGGAGTCTTGGGGTTTCCTGGATCGCGCTCTGGCTGACGGGAATGTGTGCCGCCAGCGCCGCGACGCCGCGGCGCGTGTTGCCGGGTCACGTGCCCGCCGCCGTGGCGCGCCTGGCGCCATCGGGACGCCTGGCCGGCGCGACGGAGTTGCGGCTGGCCATCGGCCTGCCGCTGCGCAATCCGGACGGGCTGGCCCGCCTGCTGCAGCAATTGTACGACCCGACCAGCCCCAACTATCGCAGCTTTCTGACGCCCGCGCAATTCGCGGAGAGATTCGGTCCGACGGAACAGGACTATCAAGCGCTGACCGCTTTCGTTCAGGGCCAAGGGCTGAAGGTCACCGGCGTGCATGCCAACCGCGCCGTCCTGGATGTCGGCGGGAAGGCGGCGGACATCGAGCGCGCCTTTCAGGTGACCTTGCGCACCTATGCGCACCCCACCGAAAAGCGGGTCTTTCATGCGCCGGAGGTTGAGCCTTCGGTGGATGCGGCGGTCGCGATTCTGCACGTGAGCGGCTTGGACGATTACGCGCTGCCGCGACCGCTGTCGCGCCTCAAGCCGGCCCAGCAAACCGCGCAGGCCACCCCGCACTCCGGGTCGGGCCCCGGCGGCGCCTATCGCGGCAACGATTTCCGCACGGCCTACGTGCCCGGCACGACTTTGACCGGCGCCGGGCAGAGTATCGGGCTGGTGCAGTTCGACGCCTACTACAGCAATGACATTGCGGCCTACATCAGCCAGGCCGGCATCACGACAAGCGTTACACTCACCAATATCCCCGTCAACGGCGGCGTCGCCACCCCGGGTGCCAATAATGCCGAAGTCGCGCTCGACATCGAAATGGTCATCTCCATGGCCCCTGGCCTGGCGAAAGTCATCGTGTACGAAGCCCCCAACGGCTCCACGCCCTGGCCGACCATTCTCAGCCGCATAGCCAACGACAATCTGGCCCGGCAGCTCAGTTGTTCGTGGGGCGGCGGCGGCCCCAATCCGACCGCCGAGCAGATTTTTCAGCAAATGGCCGCGCAGGGGCAGTCGTTCTTTAACGCCAGCGGCGATTCCGACGCCTTCACCGCGGCGATCCCGTTTCCCTCGGACAGCACGAACATCACGGAGGTCGGCGGCACGACGTTGACAACCACCGGGCCGGGCGGGTCCTACGCGTCGGAAACCGTTTGGAACTGGGGTGGCGGTACCGGCAGCAGTGGCGGCATCAGCACCTATTATGCGATCCCGACGTGGCAGCAAGGCCTCGGCACGAATGCCAATCAAGGCTCGGCGACCATGCGCAATGTGCCGGATGTCGCCCTGACGGCCGACAATGTTTATGTGGTGTACAATAATGGCGCCTCGAACACATTTGGCGGCACCAGTTGTGCGGCGCCGCTGTGGGCGGGTTTTGCCGCGCTGATCAATCAACAAACCGCGGCGCGCGGTCAGCCGCCGGTCGGATTCCTCAACCCCGCCCTGTATGCGCTCGGCACGGGCGGGAGTTACACCGCCTGTTTTCACGATACCAAGACCGGCAACAACTTCAGCAGCAGCAGTCCCGCCAAGTTCGCGGCGGTGACCGGCTATGACCTTTGCACCGGCTGGGGTACGCCCACCGGCACGAACTTGATCAATGCCTTCCTTACCGCGTCCGCCGTGACGGACGTTTCGCCCTCTTCCGGGCCCCTGAGCGGAGGCACCACGGTAACCATCAGCGGCAGCAACCTGGGCCAGGGCGATGTGACGAACGTGACCCTGTGCGGCCTCCCCGCGACGATCGTGACCGATCAGAGTCCCACCCAAATCGTGGTCGGCGCGGGCGCGGCCGCCGTTCCGACCAACGGCGACGTGGCGGTTTATTCCAGCAGCGCCGGCGTCGGCCTTAAGACCAACGGATACACCTATCTCCCGCCCGCCCCGCCGGTGCTGGCGGCGACGAACGTCGCCGTATCCGGTTTCTTCGCCAACTGGGCGGCCGTGCCCGGGGCCACGCATTACTTGCTGGACGTGAGCGCGACCTTGGATTTCGCCAACCTGCTGGCCGGCTACGCGAACCTGGGCGTGGGCCCTGTGACGACCTATCGGGTCTACGGTTTGAGCGCAGACACGCCCTGCTATTACCGCCTGCGCGCGCAGCAGAACGGGATCGCCAGCGAGCCGTCGGCGACGATGGCGGTGCGGACGGCGAGCGCGAACCTGACCGCCACGAACGGTCCGGCGGCGGGCGGCAACATCATCACCATCGCCGGCCCCGGGCTGGGCAACGGCTGGGATATCTCCGACGTGACCCTGTGCGGGATCGCCGCGGCGATCCAGAGCCAGACCGCTGATACCGTCACCGTGCGGGTGGGCGCGGGCGGCCTGGGCGCGGGCGATATCGTGATCCGTTCCGGCAGCCTGGGTGTAACGACCATCGTCAACGGCTACACCTATAACGCCGCGGGCGCCATCTATGGCGCGTTTTCCGGCTGGGCCGGCGCGAGCAATCTGCCGGCCGCCCGTGCCTATCTGGCGGCGGCGGTCGTCAACGGGAAGATTTACGCCATCGGCGGTCAAAGCAGCGCCAATTCCTATCAGTCCACAGCCTATGTTTATGATCCCCTGCAGCCAGCCGCCGGCTGGCTGAGCATCAGCAACCTGCCGGCCGCCAACGGATACCTGGCGGCGGCGAGTGCCCACGGCAAGCTTTACGCCCTCGGGGGCTATAACGGTAGCTATCAATCAGCGGTGTATGAATACGACCCCCTGCAGCCGGCCGCGGGTTGGCACAGCGTGAGCAGCCTGCCGGCGGCGCGTCAGGGACTGGCGGCGGCGAGTGTCAACGGCCAGCTCTATGCTATCGGCGGCTATAACGGCAGCTATCAAGCCACGGTGTATCAGGGATCGTTTGCGTCGGGCGTCGCGCCGATGGTCGGACCGTTAACGGGCGGCACCACGGTAACCATCAGCGGCAGCAACCTGGGCCAGGGCGATGTGACCAACGTGACCCTGTGCGGCATTCCCGCGGCGATCGTGACCGATCAGAGCCCCACCCAAATCGTGGTCCGCACGGGCGTGGCGGCGGTGCCGGCCGCCGGCGATGTGGTGGTGTCTTCGCCGGCTTACGGGGTCACCACCGGGACCAAGGCCTTCGCCTATGCCGGCGGATGGATCATGGCTTCGGCGGGGGCGCACGGCAGCGTGACGCCTGCGGGCGCGATTTTTGTGCCGGCCGGCGCGTCCACCAACTTCCTGATCGCCGCCGACCAGGACTACGCCATCGCCGAGATTCTAACCAACGGACAAGCCTTCGCGTTCGGCAACCCGACGAACGTCACCGTGGTCTGGAACAATGTGACGGCCAGCGGGACGCTCACGGCGGACTTTGCGGCGTTGCTGGCCACTAACGGCGTGCCGCAGTGGTGGCTGCGCCAGTATTATCCGGCGAGCAACGATTTCAACGCCGTGGCGCTGGCGGATACCGACGGCACCGGCCTGGCCAACTGGCAAAAGTATCTCGCCGGCCTGGATCCCACCAACCGGAACAGCAACCTGCTGGTGCAAAGCCTGGCCGCGCAGCCGGGGGCTGCCGGCTTCACCATCACCTGGCCCGCGGTGCCGGGCAAAACCTATCAGGTGGAATACTGCGAGGCGCTCACCGGGCCGTGGCACAGCGACCTGCCGGGCTCGCAATTGACCGCCGGCCAGGATCAAACCGCGTTATCGTATACCGATCGCACCGGGCTGTCGGCCAACCAGCGCTACTACCGCATCATGCTGGTGCTGCCCTGAACCCGCCTGCGGTGAGCTGGCCGAATCCGCGGGCATCGCTGGCAATAAAATCATATTGTAGGTCTCCGCCCCGGCGCAAAGCGACGCCCTATTCAGTCCCCCGTGCGACTGCGGTCTTGCCCCCCCCCGGCATCGGCAGAAGTTGTGCCGCCCGCGGCTTTCGTGCTAGGCTGCGTTCCGCCTTGGGCCTCCAAGGCTTGCATGGAAGGGCTGATGAACTTTTCGACAGGTGATAAAATGCAAGAACGCAGACGCTCTGTCCGGATCAACGCCCGGCTGCCGGTGGCCTATAAGGCGCCGCAAGTGGAAGGCCACGGCTGGAGCTTGGATATCAGCGCCGAGGGCCTCGGTTTGGAGATCACAACGCGCATGGAATACGGCGTCTCCATGGAACTCCGGATCGGCTTGCCGGACAGCCAGAAACCGATCGAAGTCGAAGCCAAAGTGTTCTGGCAGGTGGAAAACCCCCAGGCGGCCGAGGACGGCAGCAGGCATTTCCGCACGGGGCTCATGTTCACCCACGTATCCCCGGAAGACCGGAACCGTCTAGATCGTTTCATCCTGGCTTTTCTGAAAGGTCTCCTGCCCGGCGTTCAGAGAAGCAAGCCGTAGCCCGGCAAGCTGATCTTACGCCCCAGTCCATGCCGTCATCAGCATAGGAATGGATAAGCGGCGTGACGCCGCTTCTACGACAGGCTCCGGCTCGTAGATGCGGTCTCCGACCGCATGCCTTGCTCTGCATCTTCATCTGTGTAATCTGTGGATAAACTATCGTGATGGATCGGAACGACGGCTTGGACTCTGAGGACGGGTAGCAGAGCAGCCGGCGTGCGGAAGATCGCTTGCAATCCTGTAAATCCTGTTATTCTGTCCACGCTTTTTGCATGAACCCGAAGGCGCTGCCGATCTACGAAATCGAGGCCGCGCTGGTCGCGCAGTTGCGCGCCCAGCCGCGCGCCATCGTCACCGCGCCGACCGGCTCGGGCAAGTCCACGCAGGTGCCGCAAATGCTGCTGGACCACGGTCTGCTGGGCGACGGGCAGGCGGTGATCCTCCAGCCGCGCCGGCTGGCCACGCGCCTGCTGGCGGCGCGGGTCGCCCGCGAACGCGGCGGACCGCTGGGCGGCGAGGTCGGCTACCAGATCCGCTTCGATGACGTCTCCAGCCGGGCCACGCGCCTCCGGTTCGTCACCGAGGGCCTGCTGCTGCGGCAGATGCTGACCAACCCGCGGCTGGACGGCCTCGCCGCGTTGATTTTCGACGAGTTCCACGAGCGGCACCTCTACGGCGACATCACGCTGGCGCGGGCGCTGCAAATCCAGCAAACCGTCCGGCCCGACCTGCTGATCCTGGTCATGAGCGCCACGCTGGAGGCCGCGCCGCTGGAGCGGTACCTCGCGCCCTGCGCTTTGCTCGCCGCCGCGGGCCGGATGTTCCCCGTGCACACGGCATATCTCGCCGAGCCGGTGGACTTCGAACGCGAGCCCGTCTGGGCGGTCGCCGCGCGCGAATGGGAACGGCTGGTGTCCGACGGCGCCGCGGGCGACACGCTGATTTTCATGCCCGGCGCCTACGAAATCAGCCGAACGGTGCAGGCGCTCCGGGAATCGCCGTTCGCGCGCGGCTGGATCGTGCTGCCGCTGCACGGCGAGCTGTCGCCGACCGATCAGGACGCCGCCGTGGCGCAATATGCGCAGCGCAAGGCGATCATCGCGACCAACGTCGCGGAAACCTCGCTGACCATTGACGGCGTGCAGCTCGTGCTGGACAGCGGGCTGGCGCGCATCCCGCGGTTCGATCCCTACCGCGGCATCAACACGCTGCTGGTCGAGCGCATCAGCCGCGCCGCCGCCGACCAGCGCGCCGGCCGCGCGGGACGCACCGCGCCGGGCGTGTGCCTGCGGCTGTGGACGGAGCCAGAACACCGCGCGCGGCCGGCGCAGGAACTGCCGGAAATCCGCCGGCTGGACCTGGCCGAGGCGGTGCTTACGCTCAAGGCGTCGGGCGTGGTGGATATCGCCGCCTTCCCCTGGCTGGAAAATCCCGACCCCAAGAGCGTGCGGCGCGCGGAAACGCTGCTGCGCGACCTCGGCGCGCTGGACGAGCACGACGGCGCCATCACGCCGCTCGGCCGCCGCATGCTGGCGTTCCCGATGCATCCGCGCTACGCCCGGATGCTGCTCGCGGCGCAGACCTTCGGCTGCGTCCGCGCCGCCTGCCTCGCCGCCGCGCTGACGCAGGGCCGCAACCTGCTCGTCCGCCGCGCCGGGAAGGACGCACAGGGCGACCGCGACGACTTCCTGGGCGAGGAGTCAGCCTCCGATTTCTTCATCCTCATGCGCGCCTGGAGCTACGCCGACCGCAACGGCTACAACCTGGACAAATGCCGGCGGCTGGGCATCCACGCGCAGGCCGCGCGGCAGGTCCAGCCGCTCTTCGAGCATTTCCTGCGCATCGCCCGCGAGCAGGGCCTGACGCCGGAGGAGCGCGCCGCGCCGGACGAGGCGATCCAGAAATGCCTGCTCGTCGGCTTTGCCGACCAGCTCGCCGTCCGCCTGGACGGCGGCACGCTGCGTTGCCGGGTGGTCCACGGCCGCCGCGGCGAAATCGCGCGCGACAGCGTCGCGCGCAACCGCCCGCTGATCGTCGCCGCCGAAGTGCACGAGATCGAGGGCCGCGACCGCGAGCTCAACGTTCTGCTCAGCCTGGTCACCGCGGTCGAGGAGGCCTGGCTCCGGGAACTGTATCCGGACGACTTCAGCGAGCGCGTGCAGGTGATCTACGATCACGAAGACCAGCGCGTCGTCGCCGAGACGCAGCGGCTGTTCCGCGATCTGCCGCTGGCCACCCGGCGCGGCGGCCGGCCGCCGGCGGACGCCGCCGCCGCGCTGCTCGCGGCCGAGGTGCTCAAGGGTGCGCTCAAGCTCCCCGGCTGGAACGCGGAGGTGGAGCAGTGGCTCCTGCGCATCAACTTCCTCGCCGCGTTCCGGCCCGACCTCGCCCTGCCGGCGATCGGCGACGCCGACCGCCGGCGGCTGGTCGAGCAGTGCTGCCTGGGCGCGTTCTCGCAGAAGGACCTGCGCGACCAGCCGGTCCGGCCGGTGATCCGGTCGTGGCTCACCCCGGCGCAGCAGGCGCTGGTGGAAAAATACGCTCCGGAGCGCCTCGCGCTGCCGACCGGCCACCGCGCCCGGGTGACCTACACCCTTGACGGCCCGCCAACCGTCGCCGCCAAAATCCAGGATTTGTACGACATCAAAGGCGCGCTGACCGTCGCCGGCGGTCGCGTGCCGGTGGTGCTCCAGATCCTCGCGCCGAACTCGCGTCCGGTACAGGTGACGCAGGATCTCGCCGCGTTCTGGCGTGACCATTACCCACGCGTGAAGCAGGAACTGCAGCGGAAATATCCGAAGCACAAATGGCGCTGATGACTTCCAACCTGCTGTTTCTCTTCTGGAGCGCGTTCGTCATCGGGCTGTCGGGCGCGATGGCGCCGGGGCCGGTGCTGACCGCGACGATCAGCGAGGTGCTCAAGCGCGGGTTCCGTGCCGGACCGCTGATCGTGCTCGGCCACGCGCTGCTGGAGCTGGCCCTGCTGGGCGCGGTGATCGCCGGCCTCAGCGTCTGGATCACCCGGCCGGCGGTGCTGGGGGCGCTGGGCGTTGGCGGCGGACTGCTGCTCGCAGTGCTGGGCGTGCACATGATGGCCACGTCAAAAAAAATGGCCTGGGCGGCGCTCAACACCCGGGCCGAGGCCCGCGCGGCGATCCGTGGGCCGGTCCTGACGGGCATCCTGACGTCGCTTTCCACCCCGCTCTGGGCACTGTGGTGGGCGACCATCGGCCTCAACTATGCTGCGCTGGCATTGAAGCAGGGCCTGCCGGGATTGACGGCCTTTTATTCGGGCCACATCCTTGCCGACCTGGCCTGGTACAGCCTCGTGGCCCTGGCCGTGGCGTCCGGACGGCGGATTTGTCCGCCGCACGTGTACCGGATCCTGTTCCTGCTGTGCGGTCTGGCGCTGACGGGTCTCGGCGGTTACTTCCTCGGCACCGGCTGGGGTGGGCTGCGGTGACCTGCGACCTGATACCAAGTACTTTGATTATCGGTATGGAATGGTAGGGCCGGACTGCCAGTCCGGCCGCGGCGCGACAGGCTGTCGCGCCCTACCTTTGGTACCGAAGACCTAATGGACATGGTATAACTCATTGCTCAAGCCGCGCTTCTCAAGCGGCGAAATTTATGTAAGCTCTGGCGCGCATGAAGCTTTTACCCCCTTGCCGCGGCATCATCTTCGACATGGATGGCGTGCTGTGCGACTCCGAGCCGCTGATTGCCGAGGCGGCGGGCCGGATGTTCCGCGAGAAATACGGCGCGCCGGTCCAGCCGGAGGATTTCCAGCCCTTCATCGGCACGGGCGAGGCGCGCTTCCTCGGCGGCGTGGCGGAAAAATACGGCGTGCGGCTGGAGCCCGCCGCGGACAAGGCCCGCACCTACGCCATCTACCTCGAGCTCATCCGCGGCCGGCTGCGGCCGCTGCCGGGCGCGCTCGACTTTGTCGCCGACAGCCGGGCGCGCGGACTGCGGCTCGCCGTCGCCACCAGCGCCGACCGCGTCAAGCTCGACGGCAATCTGCGCGAGATCGGCCTGTCGCCGACGCTCTTCGACGCCCTGGTCACCGGCAGCGAGGTGCCGCGCAAGAAGCCGCACCCGGACATCTTCCTGCGCGCCGCGGAGAAATTGGGGCTGCCGCCGGCGGATTGCCTGGTGGTGGAAGACGCGCCCAGCGGCCTGCAGGCGGGGCGGGCCGCCGGCTGCCGCTGCCTGGGCCTCACCACATCCTTTGCCGCGGCCGTCTTGACCGCCGCCGGCGCGAACTGGATCGCCGCCGATCTCGAACACGCCCGGCTGCTGCTCGGGAAGCTGGACATCCCGCGGCCAGCCGCAGGCGGCGTGCGCAAGTCGTAGCTGTGCAGGATGGCAGAAAAACAGGCGTGTTTCGTAGTTTACTAACCTTCCCGTAATAGACTGGATGGCAGCGCATGACGTAGAAGCGGCGTCCCGCCGCTTTCAAACGCGCTCGGAAACTGCGTCTGCGGGCCAAAATGTCTGGATTATTATGGGAAGGTTAAGGACTGCCTTTTTCAGGCTCTGCGGTCTTCGGTCGGCGGTCCCCTCCCGCAGGCGGCTCTTCGGCCTGGAGCGCTTTTTCCACCGCGGCCACCAACCCCTGGTCGTCCGGCGCGGTGCGCGAGCCGAAGCGCGCCAGGATTTTGCCATCGCGACCGATGAGGAATTTGTTGAAGTTCCAGGTGATCGCGCCGGCGAATTCCGGGTCGGTTTCTTTCGAGGTCAAAAACCGGTAGAGCGGATGCTGGTCGGCGCCCTGCACCGAGAGCTTGGCGAACAGGGGGAAAGTGACGTGGTACTTGGTCGCGCAAAAGGTCTTGATCTCCGCGTCCGTGCCCGGTTCCTGGCCCAGGAAGTTGTTCGCCGGAAAGCCGAGCACGATCAACCCGCGGGGCTGGTAGCGGGTATACAACTGCTGCAGCCCCGCATACTGCGGCGTGAAGCCGCACCGGCTGGCGACGTTGACCAGCAGCAGCACCCGCCCTTTGAACGCGCCAAGGTTGACGGGCTGGCCGGCGATGTCCGGCAGAGTGATATCATGGATGGTTTTCATGGGGACCTGCTCCTGGACGGATGGCGCACCGCCGCACGGCGCCACGGCAAGGCTGACCAGCGCCGCCGCCAGCCACCGCCTGCTGCCGCGCTGCCGGGTGGTTGTCATCCGGCCCCACTATACGCCTGCGCGCCGGCGGCCGCAACCAGCTCTCCGAGCGCAAGCCGGTTCCAGCCGTTCAGAAAATGCATCGGCGCGCTTTCCTATGCTTGACACGGTGGGGCGGTTTGCTATGGTGATTATCCTTTTTTGCGGAGTTTAACCCTAAAGGAAACAGCAGGAGGACCGTCATGGCGAAGCCGGCAAAGCATTCGAAAAAACAATACGTTTATTTCTACGGTTTCGGGAAGAAGCACACCGAGGGCGATGCATCCATGAAGTCGATTCTCGGCGGCAAGGGCGCCAATCTGGCCGAAATGGCCAGCGCCAATTTGCCGGTGCCGCCGGGCTTTACGATTTCCACCGAGGCGTGCGCCTACTACTCCAAGCACAGCGGCGAATATCCGCCGGGCATGCTGGACCAGGTCAAGGCGCAGCTCAGCCAGCTCGAGAAGATGATGGGCAAGAAGCTCGGCGCGGCGGTGAATCCGCTGCTCGTCTCCGTCCGCTCCGGCGCCGCCGTCTCCATGCCGGGCATGATGGACACCGTGCTCAACCTCGGCCTCAACGACAAGTCGGTGCTCGGCTTCATCCGGGAAACCGGCAACGAGCGCACGGGTTGGGATTGCTACCGCCGGTTCATCGACATGTTCGGCGACGTCGTCATGGGACCTTCCAGCGGTCTCGAGCACAAGCACTTCGAGCACGAGATGAGCGCGCTAAAACAGAAGTACGGTGCGAAGCAAGACACCGATCTGACCGCCACGCAGCTCAAGGAACTGGTCGAAATTTACAAGCGCGTGGACCAGGAGCACGTCCGGAAGTCCTTCCCGCAGGACGCCATGGAGCAGCTCCGGCTCTCGATCAACGCGGTGTTCGGCTCCTGGAACAGCGAGCGCGCCGAGAAATACCGCCAGATCAACCGGATCACCGGCATGATCGGCACCGCCGTGAACATCTGCTCGATGGTGTTCGGCAACATGGGCCAGGATTCCGGCACGGGCGTGGCCTTCACGCGCGACGGCTCCACCGGCGCCTCCAAGCCGATGGGCGAGTACCTGATTGACGCGCAGGGCGAGGACGTCGTCGCCGGCATCCGCACGCCGAAGCAGCTCGACGAGATGGTCCACGAGACCCATCCGCTGTGGCAGGCCGCGAGCACGCAACTGCACGAGATCATGCGGAAGCTCGAGAAGCACTACCGCTATCCGCAGGACGTCGAGTTCACGGTCGAGCGCGGAAAACTCTGGATGCTCCAGACCCGCAACGCCAAGCGCACCGGTCTGGCCGGCGTCCGCTGGGCGGTCGAAATGGCCACGGGCCGGGACGTCTATACCGGCAAGGCCCTGGACAAGGTGCTCACCCCGGAGCGGGCGTTACTAACCGTTAGCGGCGGCGACCTCGAGCAGTTGCTGTTCCCGATTTTCAGCGCCACCGAGGAAAAGAAGGCTCCGCCGCTGACCTCCGGCCTGCCGGCGGGGCCCGGGGCCGGCGTCGGCCAGATTGTCTTCGATGCACACGAGGCCGAGGAGATCATCAAGGCCCGTCCGGGCGAGAAGCTGATCCTCGTCCGGCATGAAACCAGCCCCGAGGACGTCGGCGGCATGTGGGCCGCGCAGGGCATCCTGACGACCACCGGCGGCATGACGAGCCACGCGGCCGTCGTGGCGCGCGGCTGGGGCAAGTGCTGCATCACCGGCGCCAGCACGCTGCAGATTGATTACAAGAACAAGACCATCACCTGCGGCAACCAGGTGCTGAAGGCGGGCGACTGGATCAGCCTGAACGGCTCCACCGGCATCGTCTATCGCGGCCAGATTCCGACGGCGGCCAGCCCGGTGGTGTCCGGCGTCGTCCATGGCGACAAAGACGCGCTCAAGCACCCGATCTACAAGCTCTACAAGCAGATCTCCGACTGGTCGGACAAATATCGCAAGATGAAGGTCCGCACCAACGCCGATTTGCCCAAGGACGCGGAAGCCGCGCGCAACTTCGGCGCGGAAGGCATCGGCCTGTGCCGCACCGAGCACATGTTCTTCGAGGGCGACCGCATCTGGTCCGTCCGCGAGTTCATCCTCGCCGCCGACCTGCCGGGCCGCGAGAAGGCGTTGACGAAGCTGCTGCCGCTGCAGCGCGGCGACTTCGAGGGCATCTTCAAGGCGATGAACGGTCTGCCCGTCACCATCCGCCTGATTGACCCGCCGCTGCACGAGTTCGTGCCGCACAACGGCCCCGCGCAGGCGGAGATGGCGCAGCGCCTCGGCGTCAGCGTCGAGGTCGTGGCCCAGCGCGTCAAGCAGCTCCACGAGATGAACCCGATGCTCGGCCACCGCGGCTGCCGCCTCTCGATCACCTATCCCGAGCTATGCGTCATGCAGACCCAGGCGATCATCGAGGCCGCCTGCAATGTCGAGAAGCGTAAGATCAAGGTTTTTCCTGAGATCATGGTCCCGCTCGTCGGCACCAAGGCCGAGGTGGACTTCTGCGCGCAGATCATCCGCAAAACCGCCGACCAAATCATCAAGGCCCGCAAGTCCCGGGTGAAGTATCTGGTCGGCACGATGATCGAGATTCCGCGCGCGGCGCTGGTCGCTGGCCAGATCGCGGAGTCCGCCGAGTTCTTCAGCTTCGGCACCAACGACCTGACGCAGATGACGTTCGGGTTCAGCCGCGACGACATCGGCACGTTCCTCCCGGCGTACCTGGCCGAGAAGATTCTGCCCACCGACCCGTTCCAGACCTTGGATCAGGGCGGCGTCGGCCAGCTCGTGCAGCTCGCCGTGAAGAACGGCCGCGAGACCCGGCCCGAACTCAAATGCGGCATCTGCGGCTAACACGGCGGCGACCCCGCCAGCGTCAAGTTCTGCTACAAGGTGGGCTTGAACTACGTCAGCTGTTCGCCGTACCGCGTGCCGATGGCGGCGATCCAGCGCTGACGCGGCGCGCCGGGAGAGGCTTGCTTTTGGAAGGTCCATCTGCAACATATACCTAGCGCTTGGTAGGTGGTCGGCCGGCCGTTCCCTTGGATGGGGTGATGCCATGCTGGACAGCGAAGACCGCGGCATAAAAATTTATCTGCGCGACATCGGGCTCACGCCCCTGCTGACGCCGCAGGAGGAGATCCAGTTGGCCCGCCGCATCCAGCGCGGCGACAAGCAGGCCCGCCAGCGGATGATCCTGGCCAACCTCCGGCTGGTGGTCAAAATCGCCCACGATTACGCCCGCTACGGCCTGCCGCTGTTGGACCTGATCTCCGAGGGCAACATCGGCCTGATGAAGGCCGTGGAACGCTTTGACCCCAAGAAAGGCGGCAAGCTCAGCACCTACGCCGCCTGGTGGATCAAGCAGGCCATCCGGCGCGCGCTGGCCAATCAGAGCAAGACCATCCGCCTGCCCGCGCACCTCGTGGACAAGATCGCCCGTATGCGCAAGGTCGAGCACGGCCTCATGGAAAAACTGGGCCGCGAGCCCACCACCGACGACCTGGCCGAAGCGATGGGCCTGCCCTACCGCACCATCCAGCAGTGGCAGGTCGTCGCCCTCCGGCCCACGTCGCTGGACGCGCCCATCGGCGACGAGGACGGGGCCGACTACAGCGAGATCATCGGCGACGCCAATGCCCGCACGCCCTTTGCGGAAATCAATGACGTCCAACTGCGCGCCGAGGTCGAGCGCCTCATGCTGCATCTCGATGCCCGCGAGCGCAACATCCTCAAGTTCCGCTTCGGGCTGCGGGGCGTGGCGGCGGAAACACTCGACGTGGTGGGCACCCGCTTTCATATCACCCGCGAGCGCGTCCGCCAGATCCAGAACGCTGCGGTGATCAAGCTCCACAACCTGCTGGAGCAGGACTTGCCGCCCGATCCCGTGCCGCGGCGCGCGCCTCCAACCCCGCTTAAACGAGGGAAAAAACATGCTGCTCGACGACATCAAAAGCGCCATCCGCGACGTGCCCGACTTCCCCAAGCCCGGCATCCTGTTCAAAGACATCACGCCCGTGCTCGCCGATCCCCGGCTGCTGCACGCCGCCGTTGACCTCCTGGCCAGCCGGCATGCCGGCAGCCGCATCGCCAAGGTGGCCGTGGTCGAATCCCGCGGCTTCACGTTCGGCGCCGGCGTGGCGCTCCAGCTCAACGCCGGCCTGGCGCTTGTTCGCAAACCCGGCAAACTGCCCCACCACACCATCCAGGCCAGTTACGATCTGGAATACGGCAGCGCCACGCGCCATCTGCATACCGACGCCATCCAGCCGGGTGAGCGGGTGCTGATCGTGGACGATCTGCTGGCCACCGGCGGCACAGCCGCCGCCACTGCCGGCCTGATCGAAAAGCTCGGCGGCCGGATCGTCGAAA